>CAMOQI010000095.1 GCA_946622835.1 uncultured Candidatus Melainabacteria bacterium | reverse complement strand
TTTTTTGCTTTTTCTTTTTGTTTATCGGTCAACTTTAGCCTGTCTTCAAACTGCTTTCTCATTTGTTCTTTATCTTTAGCATGGTGTTTAACAAACTTAGCTTGTGAAGGAGTTTGAGCTGTGCCCGCCGCATTTGCACAAGTTTGCACCGATAAAACAACGCACATAATTAGTGCCGCTGATAGTAGTGATAATTTTTTCATAATATACCCTTTCTTTTGTTTTACATTAAATCGATTAATTGTTGTGCCAAATCTTTCTTAGCGTTAAAGATTCTTGATTTTACAGTACCTATAGGACAATTTAATTTATTTGCACATTCTTCATACGTATAACCATATATTTCACACATCATGATTACTTCTTTAAACTTTGGTTTTAAATTTTCTATCGCCGCAATTATTTTCCTTTGCCTTTCGATATGGATGAGATTATTTTCCGGAGTAGACTTTTTATCTTTAATACTGTCCATAACATACTCATCAGAAGTCGATGTTTTCATAACTTTTTGATATGAACTTTTTAAATAATCAAGAGAGGTATTTTTTGCAATAGTAGAAATCCAACTTTTAATAGAGCCTTTTTCTCTGTACTTATCTGAATTTTTCCAGATTTTTAAATATACTTCCTGTTCCAAATCTTCGTTATCTTCTTTGGTAATAAGACGTATAATATTTTTTATATTTTGTTTATTTGCTTCTATTACTTTGTTAAAATCCATCTATTGCTACTCGATAAAAATAAGACCGTACGAATCCACAGGAAAGCCTAAATCTTCAGCAGTAAGTGTTTCACCGTATTTTAACGTATCTGCAATATCGGTGTTCAGATTTATAACCCCTAATGTAGTTCCGCAAAACATAATAAAAAATAATGCACATGCAACTTTCAACCTTGCAAGACTTCTTTTTTTATTCATATAATACGGCTTTACTTCTTGAAGGAGATCAGATACTTTTTGCATTTGCTCATGCTGTTGTCGGCATTGCTCGCAAGTTTCCACATGGCTCATAAGTTCTTCTTGAGAGCGAAATGTAAACAATGATTCATATTTTGTGCATTTTTCGTCCATTGATTTAACCTCTTGTATCTGTAATACGATTCTAAAACAAAAAAGTTCATTTTAAAAGATATTCAATTGTAACAAATAAGTTTCTAAAATTTGCATATATTTATTTTTGATAGTAAAATACTAATGTATAAGGGGAGAAATTATGGAATTTTTCAGAAAACACAGAAGAGCTATTGTGCTTATCATAGCAATTAGTTTTATCTTGTGGATGGCAACAACATCACTATTCCTATTGCCGCAAATTTTAAACAACTAAAATGAAGATAAAAAACATATTTAAATATATACTTATATGCTGGACAATTATCGGGGCTTTGTTTGTTATATTGCAGACCCCGTCAGATGCTGCGCCGCAGTCAAAAGATTCACTGTCCAGAAAATTACAGCAAACGGCCAGCCGAATGCAAGCAATTGAGCAGAAAAAACATCAGGCCGATTTAAAATTACGTACTGAGAAAAACAAACTTAGCACAAACCAGCAAAAACTCGAAAAAGCTCAAGTACAACTTAGAAGCACCACTCAGCGATACAATTCATTGGTGGCTGACCTAAGTTCAATGGAGCGCAAGCTCAATACGGCTATTACTGAATTTCGAGAAATAGATATCGCAATGAAAAGCCGTATCAGACAAGTATACAAACATCAACGCTCCGGAATGTTTGAGCTGCTTTTAAGTTCCACTGATGTAAACACATTGATGGATATGGTCTATTTTGAAAGAATAGTAATTAAAGACGACTACAGAAGAATGCAAGCAGTAAGAGCAAAAGCAGACGAAATTGCCGCTTTAAAATCAAGAGTAGAAACCCAAAAACGAATAGTTGAAGCCTCAATCAGAGACATAAATTCTCAACGGGCAACTATTCAAGGCTCAATTGCCGCTAATAAAAACATGATAGAAAGACTTCAAAAAGATAAAGCCTATTATGAAAGAACAGAGCGTGAACTGGCTAGGCAATCAGCAAGTATTCAAAACATGATTGCCAATTTAACAAAACAAAACAGTTCATCCGGCGCAACACCTGTCAAAGTATCTTCAACAGGATTTATAAAACCAATCGGGGGTCCTATCACATCTCCGTTTGGTTGGAGAACACACCCGATATTTAAAAGCCGAATATTCCACTCCGGTATAGATATCGGAGGACCAAACGGCGGAGCAATTATGGCATCCAATGACGGGAAAGTAATATATTCAGGCTGGTATGGCGGGTACGGTAAATGCGTTATTCTGGATCACGGAATTGTGAACGGGCATCCCATTACAACACTATATGCCCATATGTCATCAATTTCAGTAAGCAACGGACAAATGGTTAAAAAAGGTCAAACCGTCGGCAGAGAAGGGTCTACAGGCTACAGCACCGGACCTCACTGCCACTTTGAAGTCCGCATAAACGGTAAACCTGTTAACCCCATGAATTATATTTAGTATAAAATATTAACAAGAAGGAAAATAAATTGAAAAAATATATAATCGCAATACTTTTAATAATAGCATTTCAAGGGACATGTTTTGCCGATGATATGAGAACAGATCCCATATATTCATCACTGGATATAGAAAACGAGAATTATTTTCGCTCTCCTTTGAATAATTCTTTAATTGACCCGCAAGTTAACGAAACAGATTTACAGAACTTAGAATATAATGCCGGGTTTGAAAATACAGGACGCAAGATTACTAAATTGAAAGATGGCGATTTACCTTTATTCAAACGTTGCAGGCTTATTATAACACACAAAATACGTCAAATTATGCCGGAACCCTATCAACCGAAGCCAAGAGTTGAAGAAGAATTTAATTTTGAAGATGAAGATTATCTTATAAACGACGAGGAAGAAAACAAAACTCCCTTAAAAGATAAGTTAAAATTCTGGAAAAAGAAAACTAAAGATACCAAAATCGGACAACAAGAAACAGAACCCTCTGAAAACAGTACAATATCAGAGTCAATTCGCTCCGAATTAGCAGCTCAAGATAAACAATCAAAAGATACACTCTCTTTTGAAACGGGAATTAGCCAACAAGTTAGTGAAAATGAAATGGTTCTTGACGCTGAGACGGTAAATTATGATGATGAAACCGAAGACTTTATAGCAACGGGAAGACCGGTATTAAATATAATCCCCCAAAGAGCAAAAATTGTTGCCGATAAAATGATATATAATCAAGAGTCTAATATCATCAAAGCAATTGGCAACGTACTTATGACAAAAGACGGGATGCCGACAAAAGGGGATTATGCCGAAGTCGATATGAATGAAGAAATCATGTATATGGATAATGCAAGTTCAACGACTAATGTAATGATTGTTGATGCAGAAAAAACCATCCAGCAAAATGATAAATTAATCCTTCTTAACGGGAAATTTCATTCTGATAAATCTCAGATATATAGTCTGTCATCAAGAATGGTAGGCCCCCGATTTTCTAATATGGTTGTGAATGAGGATGATTTAGGACTTTTCTTTGGAGATCCCAAAGGAAACCATATAACACTTGATATAGACAGAATATACGTCGATGCAGGAAAAAATCATGACAAATTTACGGCAAAAAATATTAAAATTTACAGAAAAGGTAAACATTGGTTCACTTGGCCATCAATAACCGCATACACAGACAAAGACCGCACATATTTTGAAGCAAACTATCCGGAATTCGGTACAAAGACAAAATTAGGAATGTTTGTCGGTCCGGGCTTTACGTTTGGCGGTCCTGCCGGCTCTATTATAAAAGTAATTCCTTTCCTCAATTATCAACAAGGTAAATTCGGGTTTGGGGGTGCCGTAAAGTACAGAAACAAATTCAACTATACCGACTTTGGATACGGAACATCTGCTGATGTCTTCTTTTTAAGAGGTATTCAAAGATTGGATGATAATTTGTTTTTACATTATTCGGCAAACACATACTCGGATGAATGGTTCATAGGGCACCGTATGGCAAAATATATGGCTGAATTATATTATGATAAGGATCATTATATACCAAACTTTTTGGGTTTAAACAGAGGTTTGGCTTTTAGACATCGCGCAAGTTTTGGTTTAATGGAAGATAATGACCGCAATTTTTACGGAGAAAAATTTAGCTCAGGCGGAACAACTACGGTAAGATCTCGATATATGGCACAAATTGTTCAAAACTTATATTCCTATCAAAAACCGGAAGAAAGCTTTTATTTTAATTTCAGTTGGATGTTACAGGGTTCAGCAGCCCTATATGGCACCGGAGATACCCAATTTATTGCAAGAACAGGACCTTTTGTGCATGTACAATACAAACGATGGATGCAAGATCTTGCTTTCTATCAATCCGGTTATGATGACAATACCCCAATGCCAAGATACGACGCATACAGATATGGACATTCATCCATATATTTAACCGAAATTTTTCGTATAAACAAATACCTTTCCGTTGGATGGTCAGGGATGGTTAACCTGAGTAATGATGCACCAAACGGCAAACTTTTTCAAGAAAACAGATTTGTGGTTGCTATAGGTCCGGATGATTTAAGAGTCCGCCTAGGATACGATTTTGTAAGACAAACTACATATTTTGGTTTTGACGTTGCTTTTGATACAAAAGGAACAACTATCAATTATGGAAGAACCGAAATTAAAAATCCGGAAAGATTTGGCAAAAAAGATAAGCCTGAAAGAAAATTAGACTTCACACCGGCACCAAAACAAACTCCGGACGAAGTGAGAATTTCGGCATTTAGAAGAACAGCAAAACCTAAGGTTAAAGAGCTTGAATATGCTCAAATAATAAATATAGAAGATCCTAATAAGGAAATCACAGATTAATTATGCTAAACAAGTTAAGGAAAAATTTGATTGAATATGGACATCTTGCAGGGATAAAAGGGTTTAGCCCCGGCATATCCGGTAACCTGTCAGCAAGGTGCGATGATGGAATAATAATAACCGCAAGCGGTTGTGCTAATGAATTTTTAACTAATGAAGATTTTTCTTTAATAGATTTGGAAGGGAAATTAAAACAAGGCAATCCTAAACCTTCCAGTGAAAAATTTTTGCATTTGGAATTTTACAAACAACGCGAAGATATTCAATGTATTTTTCATGTGCACAGTCCG
>CAMOQI010000094.1 GCA_946622835.1 uncultured Candidatus Melainabacteria bacterium | reverse complement strand
CATGCTATATCATATTATAAAACCCGTAAAAATAAAATTTGCTAAGGGTTGATGCATTGTGGTCTTTAGCAAGTAGGGTGCAATTTTTTGCACCAAAATAATTATCAAACTGTCAGTTCTTTCTTCTCAAACCAACTGTTTTTTTACAGTTGGAAGAATTTTGCGAATAAGCTTGTTTGCGTATAACAAAAATTAACATTATATATAATAAAAACTATGTTTTTGTTATTATTTCCTGATGGGAGAGTCTTGATGTATGACCAGTACAGAAAATAATTACATAAATGTGTGTCTATCTTGCGACAATAATTACGCAAAATATGCAGGAGTAGTAATTGCTTCCATATTAAAAAATGCCAAACCCGAAGACGAGTTAAGAATATATGTTTTAGACGGTGGTATCTCGCAAGAAAATAAGGCGAATATTAATTCAATAAAATACATTAAAGACTGCGAAATAAATTTTATCCCAATAGATGAAAATATTTTTGAAGAATACAAACAAGTTAAAACTCACAAATATATTTCTATTGCAACATATTACAGACTAAAAACCCCGTCATTGCTTAATAATATTGATAAAATTATATATCTTGATTGTGATGTTATTGTATTCACAAGTCTGAGTGATTTGTATAATACGGACATTTCAGAATTTTTAATAGCAGGAATCTCTGATAACAAAAAAAGAATGGTAAAAGATAACCCGAATTATGTAAACGCCGGTATTTTACTGATGAATCTTGCAAACATGAGAAAAGATAATACCGAAGAAAAATTTTATCAGTACACAAAAGAAAATATCAACAATATAAAAAAAGGCGATCAAGAAATAATAAACGAAGTTTGTAAGAAACAAATTAAAGTTATAAATGATGACACTTGGAACGTTCAAGTAAGCAACTTTGTAAATCGTTCAAACTACACAAATAAACCAAAAATTATCCATTATTTATCAAAAGAAAAACCGTGGAAATTTGGTTCATACAGCTATTTCAAAAACTTGTGGTTTAATTATTTGAATTTAACCCCCTGGGCACTTAAAAAAGAAGAAACATTCCATTGGTATATTGAAAACCAAATAGTTTCAATATGGAATTATCTAAAACACAGACCTTTATTTTTCTTACGTCCAAGATTTTACAAAGCTTTAATAAGAACATATTTAATAAAGGGAGATTTCTAATATGAGTTCTGTAAATGTATGTTTCGCAAGTGATAATAATTATGCAAAATATGCAGGGGTTGTTATAGCATCTATACTTTATAATGCAAAAGAAGAAACCGACTTGACTTTTTATATATTAGATGGCGGAATTTCGGAAGAACATAAATCCGAAATATATAGTTTAAAATCAATAAAAGATTGTGAAATAAACTTTGTGCCCATAAACGAAGAAGATTTTGAAGATTACAAAAAGGTTAAGACCCATAAATATATAACATTAGCTACATACTATAGATTAAAATTACCAACACTTTTACCAAATGTTAATAGAGTTGTTTATTTGGATTGCGATATTGTTGTAAACGACGATTTGACAGAATTGTTTAATACAACATTAACATCGGAGGCATTTGCGGGTGTTCACGATATAAACAAAAAAATGGTAGAAAAAAATCCGACATATGTTAATGCCGGAGTCCTTGTAATAGATTTAGCAAATATGAGACAACAACAATTGGAACAAAAATTTCTTGATGGACTATTGAACATCAAAAAACAATTCAATGTGGAGATCAAGAAATTATAAATGTACTATGTATTGGAAATATTAAAGTTGTTGATGATACTTGGAATGTTCAAACCAGTGATTTCATGAATCGTTCTGCGTACATTAAAGAACCTAAAATAATCCATTATGTTGCTAAAAACAAGCCTTGGAATTGGGCATCTTTGTGCTATTACAAGAATTATTATCTAAAATATTTACAAATGACTCCTTGGAAGAAAAATAAATGGGAAGAATTTAAATACAAATATATTGAACAATTTTTATCTATTATAAAATTCATTATCCATAGGCCTACATTTATATTTTTATTTAAGTTTTACGAATCAATTTTTAATACCTACATAAAAAAGGTGTTATAATTATGATTTAACCGGAATCTATGAATATAAATATTGTAATATGGTTAAAGCAATAGAACGTGCAATTGAATTGTTCAAGGAGATAAAATAATGGGAAAAATATTAGTTACCGGCGGTGCAGGATATATAGGGAGTCATTGTGTTTTAGCCCTTTTAGATAAAGGATATGATGTTGTTATTTTTGATAACCTGTCAAGTGGGCATATTGAAACTGTTGAAACCCTTAAAAAATATGGCAATGTTCAATTTGTAAAAGGTGATTTGCAAAATATTTCTGATATAAAATTTTTGTTTAGGGAATATTCCATAGATGCGGTTGTTCATTTTGCGGCATTTTCACAGGTTGCAGAATCTGTTAAAAATCCTCAAAAATATTATTTAAATAATGTTGGAGGAACAATGAATTTACTTTCTGCAATGCTTGAAGCTGACGTTAAAAAGATAGTATTTTCATCAACTGCTGCAACATATGGAGAGCCGGAATATATACCTATAGATGAAAAGCATCCTCAAAATCCTATCAATCCATATGGTCAATCTAAATTGATGATAGAAAATATTATGGATGATTATGATAAAGCTTACGGATTAAGGTCTGTTCGTTTGCGATATTTCAATGTTGCAGGAGCTGACAGCCAAGCAAGAATAGGAGAATGGCATACCCCTGAAACTCACTTAATCCCCAATATTTTAAAATCTACATTTGGAGAGGGTAAAAGTTTTAAACTCTTCGGAACCGATTATCCGACAAAGGACGGAACATGCGTAAGAGATTATATAAATGTCGAAGATTTAGTGCGTGCGCATCTTTTAGCCCTTGATTACCTGCAAAAAGGCGGTAAAACTAATTTCTTTAATTTGGGCACTAATGATGGATATACAAACAGGGAAGTTTTTTCTGCATGTGAAAAAGTAACAGGTAAAAATATTACTTGTATAGACTGCCCGCGCAGATCGGGGGATCCTGCAAGCTTAGTTGCAGACAACACAAAAGCCAAAACAATTTTAAGCTGGATTCCGGAAAAAACACTTGAGAACAGTATTGATAGCGCCTACAATTGGGAGAAGATATTAGAAGAAAAATTTAAAAAAGAAAATAATTAAAATTGGCACTTTATTATTAAAATGCTAATCGTAATTTTATTTAAAGTTTCGTAAAATTTTTCTTGGCAGATGGCAATTTTTTTTATATTTATATATTAAATATAATAGAAGTTGTGGGAATATAAGTATGAATATTGATAAAATCCATGTTAACAATGTGACAAGGGCTGGCTATTTGCCAAAGAGCAATACTGTTGTTTCAAATTGCGAAAATCATAATTCAGCCAATACTGCACAATATGTCACCCCGCCTGTTAGTTATCGTTATAACGCGAATATACATTTTACCTCGCAAGCAGAAAAAAAACTCATAAGACATGATGTTAAAGTTAATACGATCAATTTTGAAGATTATAAGCATATGAAACCGTATACTAAAAAACGTTTGGCTAAGTTATGCAAAGATTTTGATAAGTTGATATCCGAAGAACAACAAGAAACTCTGCGTAAAATTGATCCTAATCCTGATTTCTTCAGAATTCCATTGCAATCGGAAGCAACTATGGACGAGTTTTTAAATGTAGCCAAAATGTATTCACAGTATAAAGATCATCCGATTGTTTGTCTTGGCAGGAGCCCAAAATGGTTTCTAAACACCAGTCTTTATATGAAAGATGGAATTCCTACCTATGATTTTGCCGCATTTTCAGGAAGATGGTATTGGGTTTACGATGGTGATTTTGGAAATAATTCAGGTTTGGTTAAAATGGAAAAGCTGGTTCCGACAGAGGCTGAAGAAGTTGCATATAGAAAATATTTAAAAAATATCCAAGTTGATCCGATTTCACTTGTAAAAAAAGCTCAAAAAAGCGGAAATAAAGTCATCATTACCGATTATATCGATACAGGTAAGGGAATGACTTCGTTTTTAGACTTAATGTCCAGATATGCAAAGGATCAAGGAGTGTTGGATGAATTTGCGCATTCTTTTGATTTGGTTACGATAGGGAGTAATGAATATAGGCAAGCGCGTAAAAGTTCGGAATATGTACCTGATCCGAAAGTTTGGATGCCGGAGTTGCTTGAACCCTATGGCAGAGCAACTACAGCTTGGGGAACAGGTGCTGTAATTAATCAAAAATATCATAATATAGATTATGATGTTTTTAGGGAAATGCTGCTTAATCAAATTTCTAATGAATGTCGTTCTACTTACTATCCGAGTTCGGCTTGGACAGTTTATAGTCCGAATAAATTCAAAACAGGTTATATTGACATAGACAGGTATAAACCGTTAATCAAAAATCTGCCAAGTAATGATACAGTAAATATGTTTGAGCCTGTTGTACAAGCATATAGAAATCTTTTAAATTTCTCTATTCTGGATACTTTAAACAATAAAAATTTATTAAAAACAGTACTTCATGCAAAATTATAAATAATATAGCAAATGTGAGATACCCCTTTAACGGGGTTGTTTTTGCTTGGTATAAATAATATAATCCTTTTATGGTAACTTTGGATAAAAATAGCAAGGAAATAGTATCTGTTGAGGAATTGTGTAAATTTCTGTCGATTTCAAAAGCTACTGCTGCCAATTGGATTCGTTTGGGAAAAATTTTTCCGAGTGAAATTATAAATGGAGAATTTTATTTTTCAAAAATTGATGTTCTGGATAAATTAAATAATGAAAATGATTCCGCATTGAAAAGCCGGCGAAATAAAAAGTTTTTGAGAGGAAATAATATATATAAGTCATATATTTCCAATGATTCATCAAATATTCAAACTGTTTATTTTTTGATTAATTATATAAAAGAAAAAAATATAGATATAACTGTCGATTTTATTGTGACCGTTTTGGCAGATTGTGCGATAAAATTATTATCTTCAGGGACAATGAACATTGAGAATTATTTATCAAATAGTATAGGCACGGCAGCTTACAAATTTCTGATAGATGATTTATTTATTGATAAAATTGATAAAAAAATAATCGAACTGCATCCGCAAATTTTTTCGCTTAGATATTTTTATGTTGAAAATGAAGA
>CAMOQI010000093.1 GCA_946622835.1 uncultured Candidatus Melainabacteria bacterium | reverse complement strand
ATAAAACGGCAAAATTTTTATTTATGGGAGTTAATAGATTTAAAAGGAAACCGGAATGATAAATTTTTCACATCTGAAATACCCTCCCATAAAACAAAAACAAATGCCTCGTTTTCTTATTTTTAATGCTCCTCACGATAACAGATATGACGGTTGTAAGAAATATATGGCTTTTTCAACAGAGAAAAAGAAATTTTGCGGAAATATGTTTTGTGGACCGGGCTATATTTTCATTGAAGGAGAACCGATAAATTCAATGTGCATTACTGAATTATATTCATATGGAAAAGTCAAGGGTACCGGAACAGCATTGCTCGATTTTGCACGAACTTTGAGCAAAAAGAACGGTTGTGGCGGGAGGTTTCATTTGGTTGCAAGCACATGCTGGGCACCTGAAAGAGCTCCGCATATTTTCTATCGCAAATACGGCATGAATAGCGGAAATATAGAAAAAGATAAAGAAATGGATGAATTTATAAAAAAAGGAACATACGCTTCTAAGTTGGATTTTTATAACCTTTTAATGTTTTATCCCCCTATAAAGTATCCGACACCCAAAACTTTTAAAGAAAAATTACGAGATATTTTCTACAAGGCTATAGATTTTATACTGGAAAAATAAAAATTTTTACGCTAGAATACTTACATGATTTATTTTTTCTATGGGGATGAAGAGTTTAACATATCAAATGAGATAAAAGGATTTCGGGATAAACTTGATAAAAATTTTATTGAAATGAGCTATAGAACATGCAATAACCCGAAATTTCCCGATTTAATCGCGATTTTAAAATCTCAACCAATGATGTTTGGCAAAATGCTTGTTGTAATCAATTGCCTCAATTATCTCAGCGGTAAAAAATCGGAAGATTCAGGCTTTGACGATAACCAAATGAAAGAACTCGAACAAACTTTAGAAAACGTAAATGAAAATTTGGATGTAATTTTCTGCGCCAAAATTCCGCCTGATAGCCAAAAAAAAATTGATAAAAGAAAAAAAATATTTAAACTTTTATCAAAATATAATCCAAAAGAGTTTTTACAGCTTCCGTCATATAAAACAGAGGAGCTTGAAAATTGGATAAAAAAACAAGCAAAAACAAAAGATTTAAAACTTTCTGATGAAGTTGCTTCAACAATTTTGATGCAAATAGGTTCAAATTTACGAACTCTTGATTCAGAGCTTGAAAAACTGAAAGTTTATGCAAAAGATACACCCGTAACAAAAGAAATGGTAAAAGAAATTTGTACAACCGGAGAAGATTTATTCGGATTTGCTGACTTTCTCATAAGCGGAAAAATAGGACAGGCTATAGAAGAATATCAAAAACTTTTATCAAAAAAACATCCTTTAGAGATTTTATCCGTTTTACATACGGTCTTGCGCAACAGTATTCAAATAAAAATATACTCATCAAAACACAATCAAGATCAAATAGCAAAAATGATAAATATGCATCCTTATCGTGTAAAATTGGAATTACAAAAACTCAAAAATGTATCTTTAAGCCGTCTTATAGCTTTAAAGAAAAATTTGACACAAGCCGAATTCAAAATAAAAAACGGACTGGCAATACTTGAGCCGGAAAAAGAGGTAGAATATGCAATACTACGATAGTGAATCTTTACAAAAGTGTTCAAAACTCCTTGATTATTTTGAAAAAGGGATTTCCGATGAAGAAAAAAATATTAGCCATTGTCTGCTTTTCTGGGGTCCTGATATTTCGCTGCAATGCAATTTAGCACTTGAAATTGCCCGCCTTTTAAATTGTTCTGATGATAAATCCATAAATTGCGGATGCTTAAATTGTAAATGGATAAAAGAACAATCGCACCCGGCTGTTAAAATATATACCAGACTGGATTTTAAGGAAGCTGCTTCATCAAAAGATGTCGAAGATTCAACAAAAGGTAAAAAAAATATAACTGTTGAACAGGCAAAATCTATTATTTCAGAACTTTCTATAACAAGTGATTATCATAGGGTTTATATATTTTGTGACAGAGATGAAGAAGGGAATTTGCTTCCGCTAAATAGACTTAACTTTCCTGAAGCTACTTCAAATGCACTTTTAAAAACCTTTGAAGAACCGCCTCAAAACACCACATTCATATTCTTAACAAAAAATACCTCAGATATTATCTCAACCGTTGTATCAAGAGCTCAATCGTTTTTTATACCTTCACCTCCAAAAAACAGCCAAGATTTTTCGCTTGTTGAAAATTTAATGCAAAATTATTGGACAATTCAACCCGAACAAGTCTTAGAATTTCAAAACAGCATGTTAAATCTTATGGAAGAAAATAATCCAAAAGAAGTTCTTTCTTGTATTCAGAACTATATGGCTGCCATAATGACATCAAATACCGAAAACAAATTATTTTTCCACAAACAGCTTGAAAATATAAAATATGTCGAAGATGCAAAACAGCAGCTATCTTTAACACCGGCAATGAATCTTCAAAATGTTATTGAAAATTTATGCTATAAATTAATTTTATAATTTGAACTCATATAATCTGTTATGTTATAATGTCCAAATCAGAAAATATGGAGAAAACTATGGAAATATTAAAACAGATTTTAATGGTATTTTTAGGTTCATACTTGATAGGGTCAATTCCGACAGGATATATTGTGGTTAAATTATTCACAGGACAAGATATTAGAACAGTCGGTTCAGGTTCAACAGGAGCAACAAATGTCAAACGGGTTATGGGCAAAAAATGGTTTTTTGCAGTAATGATTTTAGACGCAATAAAAGGTGCACTCCCCGTTGTTTTGACGGTAATTTTCGCAACCGTTTTGAAAGATATAGGATTATTACCGGTCATAGCTGCAGTAAGCGTAATATTAGGTCATAGTAAATCTCTTTTTCTAAATTTTACAGGAGGAAAGTCGGTAGCTTCAGGCGTTGGAACGCTGCTTGCACTAAACTGGCAGGCAGGTCTAACTGTTGCCGCTGTTTGGGCGGTTGTAACTTGGGTTTCTAAATATGTTTCATTAGGTTCAATTGTAGCCTTAACTTTAGCACCTATATTGATGTGGATTTTAAATGCCCCGATTGCATACATTATATACGCGTTAATTGCAGCAATTTATGTTGTGTATCTTCACAGAGAAAATATCAAACGTTTGAAAGAAGGTACAGAAAATAAAGTCAGAGAATAGACATTCACAATAACGTTTTATAAATAAATTGCACCAAAGAAAAACCTGTAATATAATGTCTATACAATGAGTGAGCAATTGGAAAAAGATTTTGATATAAAAAAACTGACAACATTCAAAATAGGCGGAAAAATTAAAAAAGTATTTTTCCCTAAAGATATTGACGAATTTGAATACATATTAAACAATAATCCTAAAATTCAAGTATTTGGAAATCTTTCAAATACTTTGATTTCATCTGACGGATATGAAGGTACAATTATCCTGACAACAAAAATGGATAGTATAAAAATCAAAGGCACCAAAGTTATTGCAGATGCTGGGGTAAAAGGTCCTATGCTGGCAAAAACAGTTGCACAAGCGGGACTTTCAGGGTTTGAATTTATGATAGGCTTCCCCGGCTCTGTCGGGGGCGAAGTTTATATGAACGCATCAGCTAATTCACAAGCCATTAGCGATAATCTTGTTTGTGCAACCTGCTATTGCCCGGATAAAGGTATTCACAAATTAACAAGAGAAGAACTTGAATTTGATTACCGAACATCGCGCTGCCAAAAAGAAAAAATAATAGTTTTGCAAGCCGAATTTGAATTAAAACCTAAATCAAAAGACGAAATTCAAAAACAAATGGATGAAAATATTGTATTTCGCAAATCGCACCAACCCTCGCTTGCATTACCAAATTGCGGAAGTATATTTAAAAATCCGCCAAACGATAGTGCAGGAAGATTGCTGGAGAGCATAGGCGCAAAACAAATGAGCCATGGCGGGGTTAAAGTTTGGGAAAATCACGCAAATTTTATTGTTAATCACAACAACGGCACTTCAAAAGATGTATTAAGTTTGATGTATAAGATGCAACAAGCCGTAAAAAAAGAGTATAATATAGAATTGATGCCGGAGATAATATTTTTGGGCGGAAATAACGAAGAGGAAAATAAATTATGTCAGAAATTATATCAAAAGAATCAAAAATAGCAGTTTTATGCGGAGGTTTATCTTCGGAAGCTGAAGTTTCAAGACGCTCAGGCAAGGGCTGCTATGATGCATTGCAAAGACTTGGTTATAAAAATACCGAATTGGTGGAAGTTGACCAAAATATCGGAACAAAATTAAAACAAGGCGGATTTGAATATGCCTACAATGCACTTCACGGAAAATACGGAGAAGACGGCTGCATTCAAGGGCTTTTAGAAATTCTGCAAATTCCCTATACTGGCTGCGGAGTCATGGCATCAGCAATTTGTATGAACAAAGAATATACAAAAAAAATTCTTTCAACCTGTAAAGATATTCCTCTTGCCAAATCCGTATTCGTACGCAAAGGTGAAGATATAACAGAAATGACAAAAGATTTAAAATTTCCTGTTATTACAAAACCGGTTTCAGAAGGTTCAAGCTTTGGGATGACAAAAGTAAATTCACGACAAGAGTTGGCATCTGCATATTCTGATGCTGTGAAATACAATGATGACGTCTTAATAGAAGAGTTTATAGACGGTGTTTTTGTAACAGTCGGAGTGCTGGAAAAAGATGGAAAAAATTTCGCAACAGAGATTTTAGAAATACGACCCAAAAACGAATGGTATGATTTTGAGGCGAAATACACTCCCGGAATGTCCGAATTTATTCTGCCGGCAAACCTCAGTAAAGAATTAACCAAACAAGTAAAAGAAATTTCTGTCAAAGCTCACGAATTAACCGGCTGCCGTGGCGTTTCAAGGGTTGACTTTATGATTTCAAACGATGGTATTCCATACGTAATTGAAATAAATACTTCACCGGGGATGACAGCAACAAGTGATTTGCCGGCTCAATCAAAAGTTATGGGAATAAGCTACGATGATTTGGTACAAATAATTCTAAACGGAGCAGGGTTGAATAAATAATGACAGAATCCGAATTTTCAAAGAATAACCCTCGTCAAGAAGATGAGTACAAACTGATGAAACATTCTGTTAGACACAAACAGAAGCAAAGATTCGTACGCAAAAAACGTAAAAAAATCGACCGAATCAAAACTTTCTCAAGACTTACAGTTTTTCTTGCAATAATTTATTCAATAT
>CAMOQI010000092.1 GCA_946622835.1 uncultured Candidatus Melainabacteria bacterium | reverse complement strand
GGGTAAATATTGCTACCAACCGTGGTGTAATTTGTTTGGTTATTAACAGATCCTTCACCACAAGGGGTTCAGGATGACGTAAAATATTTACTTTATTGATTTATTTTTTCTTTTCTTTTTTATTTTCAGACTCTTCTTTTTCCTTTTCAACCTCTTCAGGCTCATTTTCGATTTTAGAATCGTCCGCTGAAGAATTTTCTTCTTCTTCTTCTTCTTCTTCTTCTTGAGATTCTTCGGTGTCGTTTTCTTCTGAAATTATTTCATTTTCAGGTGTTTCTTCATCTTTTTCACCGGAAGATGTTTCTTCTGTTTCTTTATCTTCCTGTTCTTCTGTTTCCTCTTCCTCTTGTGAAGAATCTTCGTCTTTTTTAGCTTCTTCAAGTGCTTTTTCAATTTCTGCTTCGTCTTTTGCACGAATTACCGGAATCGAAAGCATCAATGCCATTTGATCTCCTTCTTGATCAAAATTGAGTTCAAGAGCTTCTTTATCCATTTCAACATATTTTGACAAAAGCTCTACCAACTCTTTGCGCATACGCTCCAAAAGTTCAGGTGTTAAATTCGTTCTGTCTTGCATAAGAACAACACGCAATCTGTTTTTTGCAATATCTTTTGCATTATCTTCGTGTTCTGTTTGTTTAAAAAGGCTTAAAACCTTTGCATATATCTCTTTAAAAATATTTTCGCTCATCTTACTTCTCCTTACCCATAAGACCTGCGAAGAATTTTTTAACTTTTGAAAGGACGCTTCCTTCTTCTTCTAAGTTTAGAAACGGGACGTCTTCTCCCATAATTCTTCTTGCTACATTTCTATAAGCTAAACCCGCCAATGATTTTTCGCTGTTAACGATGGGTTCACCTTTGTTAGTCGAGGTAATAATACCTGTATCTTCGGGAATTATACCGATGAGATCCGCTGATAAAATACTTACAACATCGTCAACACTCATCATATCGTTTGATTTTATCAGGTTCGGACGAACTCTGTTGATTAAAAGCTTATAGGATTTAATTTCTTCTTTTGCTTCTAACAAACCGATAATTCTATCAGCATCGCGAACTGCTGACATTTCCGGTGTTGTCACGACAATGGCTTCTGATGCTCCGGCTACTGCGTTTTGGAACCCTTGTTCAATTCCTGCAGGGCAATCAACAAGGATAAAATCATAATCTTTTTTCAATTTTTCGCAAATATCTTTTAGCTGTTCTTCTGTTACTGCGGTTTTATCTCTTGTTTGAGCGGCTGCCAGTAAACACAAGTTAGGATTTTTCTTATCTTTAACAAGTGCTTGTTTTAATTTGCAACGTTGTTCAACAACATCAACAATTGTGTATACGATGCGGTTTTCTAACCCCAAAAGAAGGTCTAAATTTCTTAAACCTAAATCGGTATCAATCATTACAACTTTCTTTCCCGCTCTTGCCAGTGCGGTTCCGATGTTTGCGTTGGTTGTGGTCTTTCCCACCCCGCCTTTTCCGGATGTTATTACAATTACTCTACCGGTCATTTGTATCTCCTTAATTTCCTTCGTGTATTTTTCTTATAACTATATTCCCTTTGTGTGTATAAGCTTCTTCCGGCATGTATTGGCTGGACTTTTGAACATAGGGAAGATTTATTGTGTCTGGTCTGCGTGCAAAAATTTCACCGATTCTTATTTGAACAGGGTTAAGTTTCAGCGCGCGAATTCTCATGCTGCTGTCGCCGTCTTTTCCGGCATGGGCGATACCGCCTAAAATTCCCCAAACCGTGATGTCGCCTTTTGCAATAACTTCGGCTCCGGGATTCACATCTCCGATAATTACGAGATTTCCGTCAGAAGATATACTTTGTCCTGAGCGGATTGTCTTTCTCAAATATAGCGTAGGAAGTTTTTCCGGCTCGCTTTGCTCTTCGCAGATTTCTTTTTCAATCTTTGAATCTTGTGTCTCCGCAGAGGATTCATCTTCTCGTACAATAGGCGAAATATCGTCTTGAACCGCATTTTGTAAATCCGAAACGGGTTGTGTATCTTGAGGAGATATTCCGTCTAATTGGTTGAGCGCATCTTGTGCGGCTTGTTTATTTTCAAACTTTGGAGCTTCTATGTTGTTTGTGAATTCCGATATTTTAATATCCAAAGCGGTTGCCGCATCTACAGTGTTTGCTGAGCTTGTACTGATAAAGGCAAGTTGAGAATCCATAAGTTCAACCAATGCTTTAACACTTTTTAATTCGGATTCTGATAAATCGACAGAACCTAATTTTAGACAAATATGCTTCTGTTTAGATTCGGGCATGTCTAAAATCCTTGAAAGCTCATATATAATTTCAGAGGTTTTTTTTGCGCTTGTTAAGTCAACAATAAAACCATTGTCTACATATCCCTTATCCATGTTACCCTTTCTGATAAAAATTCCTTACATGGATAAGTTACATTAAAAAATTTTTGACTTCAAGAATATAAATATTTTTTGTAATCAAATTTAACGATTAGGCTAATTGTCTGTACGCTTGATTAACTCTTATGACATGATTTTTTGTTTCTCTGATATCCGGCACACAGTTGCCAACGTTTTTGGGGCCTGCGTTATAAGCTGCAACCATCAAATCCCTTCTTCCGTTATACCTTTTGCTCAGTTTGTTTAGGTATTTTGCAGCACCAAAAATGCTTTGTTCAATATCAAACGGATTTTTTACCCCATAATCTTTTGCGGCTGCATCGGTAAATTGCATCAAACCTTTTGCTCCGGCGGGTGATATGGCGTTTGGATTAAATTTTGATTCTACATACATCAGGGCAATCAATAATTTCGGGTCGATGTTGTACTTTTTAGATGCTCTTTCTACGGCATCCAGAATTTGAGCTTTTCTTTGAGCCGGAACATTTTTCATCAAACTTGAATTTCTAATTGACGGAAGGGCATTTTCATTATAATACCCCGATATTGCTCCTTGCGGTTCAATATTATTGTTATAATCAGAAGGTTTGAATCCAATGTTTACCTGTTTTTTAATATTATTTATAAAACTTTGTATCATTTCAGATAAAGAATTTTGAGTTTGCGGCATCGAGGGTACGGATCTGAAATATTGATTATAGTAATCAACAGGTTTTGGGGTTACTAAAGGCAAATAGCCCATATAAGGATTTCCAAATCCGTAGTTGTATGTTGGCAGATATTGCGGATAATATCCCCCAAATGGTGTTAATGATGTCATAAACAATGGAAACATGTATTAAATCCCCTTAATATTCCCTTATATTTAAAAACGTTATTTTGTTGTACAAATTGCCTTAATTGAGAATTTTTGTAAACAAATATTAAACAAGTTAACAATTTGATTTAGTGTAATATGTATGTTTATTATATAAATATAAAAGGCGGGTGTATCTTGCCCGTATTTTGCGTCAAAAGCACTAAAGAGGGACGAAACTATGTTTAGCGTAACTAAGACACACGAAATCACAGTCGACGTTGTTATCTTAACTATCAGGAATAACAGTATTCAAGTTTTGTTGGTAAAGCGTACGACTGAGCCGTTTAAAGGTAAGTGGGCAATCCCCGGAGGGTATATAAGATTGTCCGAAAATCTTGATGATGCTGCTTTGAGAGTCCTGAAAGAAAAAACTGCGGTTGATAATATTTATCTTGAACAGCTTTATACGTTTGGCGATCCCCTTCGTCACCCTAACGCTCGTGTCATCACTTGCGCATATTTTGCGCTTGTGCGTTCGGAAGATATTAAAATTATTTCATCTCCGGAGCTGGGATGGCATAAGGTGTCGGATTTACCTGCATTAGCATATGACCACAAAGAAATTATTCAATATTCATTGAAAAGAACAAGAGAAAGATTAGAGCTTTGTCCTGTTGCTTATCAGCTTTTGCCTGAAAAATTTACCTTAACGGAAATGCAAAAGGCGTATGAACTTATAATGGATAAAAAACTGGATAAACGTAATTTTAGGAAAAAAGCGCTTGTAACCCCGGGTTTGATTGAGCTTGAAGAATATACGAAATCATCTTCAAAACGTCCTGCAAGGTTATATACTTTTGAAAATATTGAGTTAAATTCAAAAAGAGCGCATTTTATAAAAAAAGGAGAAAATAAATAATGTTAGTAAATATATTGTGGGGAATTTCAACAGCCTCAGCACTTTTGTTAATAGTTTTAATTCTGTTACATTCTCCAAAAGGTGACGGAATCGCGGGAATTGGCGGAGCTTCTCATGTATTTGCTTCACAAAAAAGTGCGGAAAAGGGTTTGAATAAATTAACTGCAATTGTGGCGATTATATTCATTGTTTGTACTTTTCTAATCGGTAAGATATTATAATGAATGTTCTGGTGACAGGTGCATCCGGCGGTATTGGTAAGGCAATTGCCATACATCTTAAAGATTTTGCAAATGTCTATGTTACATCTCGCAGTGAACAAAAGCTCAAAGAGCTTAATTGTGCCGGCTATTTTGTTTGTGACTTAGCAGATGAAAAAGATTTGATTTTGTTGGGTGATTTTATAAAAGAAAAAAAAATTGATGTTTTAGTCAATAATGCGGGTGAATATATTTATTCAAAAGTTGAAGAAAATGATGTGGCAAATATAAACCGTATTTCCAAGATAAATTTGGGGGCTCCAATTTATTTGAGTTCTTGTGCTGTTTTAAATATGAAGGAAAAAACTTGGGGCAGGATAATAAATATCGGTTCAATTTCAGGTGTAATGGGAGAGGCGGGAGCTTCAATTTATTCTGCTTCAAAAGCCGGTCTTATCGGCTATACAAAGGCTGCAGCTCTTGAGTTAGCTCCATTTGGGATAACCGTTAATACAATTAATCCCGGTTGGGTTGATACGGATTTAGGTAAAAATTCAATTGAAGATAGTGAATTTAGTCAAGGTGAGATTCTTGAAACTATTCCCCAAAGACGTTTTGTATCGCCTGATGAGGTTGCAGGGCTTGTAAAATATTTGATTTCAGAGGATGCTAAAGGTATAACAGGGCAATCTATCAATCTTTGTGCCGGATTGAGTGTCGGTATTTAGTATAATATCAATTAGTAGTAATAACTAAGGAAAAATTTTTCTGTTGCAATAAAATAAAAAAATGATATCATTATAAAAACAAGGAGTGATATATGAAAAAAATAATTTCTGTACTGTTGTGTGTGATATTTGCAGGGTTTAATATGTCAGTTTATTCATTAGCTGATGAAGGAGAAGATTTTGTAAGCGTTGAACATCTTCAACTGCCGCAAAAATTGTACA
>CAMOQI010000091.1 GCA_946622835.1 uncultured Candidatus Melainabacteria bacterium | reverse complement strand
GACGATAAAAACGGACAGGTTAAGCGCACAATTGTTAAGACTCATGATATAGAAAAAAATATTTTTAGTACGGAATCTAGAACGAATACTCCGCGCTTTAGTGTATTGTACGAGTGGAAAAGATTTCAACCAAACTTGGATGGGGATTTGATATCCTTGGCGCAGGTTCCGGAAAAGTTCCAGTGATATAACAACTGCAGGGTGCAATTTATTGCACCCTGTAAATTTATGATATAATAATTTTATGAATGAGAGTCAGAAGGTCAGTTTTACAACTCAAAACAAGCTTATAATTTTTGGCTTGGTATTAAGTACTTTTGTCATTATGGCGATTGCAGTTTTTGCAACCGTTAATATTCAACGAAATCTTAATGAAAGTTATCAAAATTTCGGTCAAGTTATTTCAAAAGTACTTGCCATTGAAAGTGTTGAAATTACCAAAGGGACCTCCGGAGATGTAACACGTAAAATCTTAAAAAGCCATTCTGATTCTATATTAAAATCTCACAATGATATTGTTTTTATTGAATTTAGAGATAATAACGGGGGGTTAATATATAAAACGCTTAATAAAAATCGAGATAAATCAACAATCCCCAGCATCTCGGTATCTTCTCCCATGACAGATATTTCATCGGGAGCAAATATAGGGTCGGTTACTGTGGGATTATCAGGAGCTGTGACAGGAAAAATTTCTTCAACAACAAGGGCGTCTATTTTATTTGTATTTATTATTGTGTGGCTCGTTTTCGCCTTTGTAATTCTTATTAATACTTATCTCATTACAAGAGAATTGAGAATCTTAAGAGATGGTGTTAAAAAGATATCCTCAGGTGCATTTGGATATAAAATTGTAGGAAAGGATGTCAGTGAAGAAGTTCAGGAATTGTTTAACGCGTTTAATGATATGTCATTGCGTTTGAGCCTTTATGATGAAAAAAATATCGAAGAATTGACACTTGAGCGTAACAAATTGGAAGCCGTTTTAATGAGTATTGCAAACGGTGTTGTCGTATGTGATGAAAATGATAAAGTTGTTTTATTAAATAATCACGCAAAAGAATTGTTGGAACTTGACGGGGATCAGTTGTTAAATACAGATATTCATAATTATGTTGATACACAAGGGGATTATTGTTTTTCCGATAAAATTGATGAATATAAAAAATTGTCCTTGGAGGAAAAATCATCCAAACCTGTCGAATTTAATATATCAACTGACGGCAGAATATTAAAATCAATAATTTCTCCTATGTTTTCCCGAAATAAAGATTACGTCGGATATATAATTGTTCTGATAGATGTTACCAGAGAAACTGAAATGGATAATATGAAATCTCAATTCATTTCAAATGTTTCGCACGAATTAAGGACCCCTGTTACTGTTTTGCGAAGCTATATTGATACCCTGTACAATTACGGGAATGATTTTGATATTGAAACTCAAAAAGAATTTATAGGAACCTTAAATACGGAAATAGTCCGTTTAAATCAAATGGTTAATGATATTTTGGATTTTTCACGGCTTGATTCCAATGCAAAAATCGAAAAAAGTGAAACGGATATTTCACAACTTGTAGATGCTTGTGTATCACAAGTTCAAGTATTATTAAAAGAACATAACTTGAAAATTGAACTGGAAAAAGATGATAATATCCCGCTTTTGATGATAAATTACGATGCAATTTCAAGAGCTTTAATAAATTATTTATCAAACGCGATAAAATATGCCCCGCAAGATTCTGTTATAACAGTAAAATTGTTTAAAGAGCCTGAAAAAAATCTTGTAACGATAACTGTTCACGATGATGGTATCGGAATTGCTCCGGAATTTCATAAAAAAGTTTTTGAAAGATTCTATAGAATAGAAAATGATACACACACCGTTAAAGGTACAGGATTGGGGCTGCACCTTGTAAAAACAACTATTGAAAAGCATCACTACGGTAATGTGTTTGTTAAATCACAGTTAAATAAAGGCTCAACTTTTGGATTTTCGCTGCCGATAGATATTTCTGAATTTGAAGGCGAAAATAAGGATTTAGTATAAAAAGTTACATCGCTTTTATTATATTTATAATATTTGCATCTTCCAGTTTATTCATTGCTTCAGTTTTATCTTGATCGGTTATTGCTTCCATTTGCTTTAGCACATCCAATGCGCGAAGAACTATTGTCGGATGAGAGCAGGAAAGTAATTCTCTAACCTTATTTTCGTCTTCCGTAAAATCAAGTGCCGTAAAAACAAATAAACTGTTTGGATTTAATTCATTATCAGCAAGATAATATAACTGCGCAAGATCTATAGAATCAAGCAAAAATTTTATATCTAATATTTCTTGTTTTGTATCTTTTGTTTCGTCAAATAAATACTCATCATTTTCAGTCAGAGTATTAAATTTGTCTGCGGCGTTTAGCAAAACAATCGCGATTTGCGAATTTTTAGGATTTCTGATTAAATATTCCAAAAATTCATACAGTCTGAAATCAAATACTTGTGATAAACTTAAAATTTCTCCAAATCCGTTTATAATTGAATTTAAAACATATAAGCCGTCTTGTTGATTTTTTTCATAAAGTTCAAACAAATCGCACAAATATGGGATTTCTCCCGCAATATTTTCGCTAAACGCAGAGGTTTTCATTGTTTGAACTATTTTTTCAACAGCTTGCTTATCCCCGTAAGAAATGAGAAATTTTACAGCCGCAAGTCTTGAAAAATCATCTTCCGAATCAAGCATTTCAACAGCCGTATTATAACTGTTTTTATCTCCAAGCTTTGCAAGTGCTGATGCACAATTTGAACTTAAGCTCGCATTATCATCAAACGCATACTTGTCTAGAAGTTCAATAGATAAAGGATCCTTTATAAGCGAAAAAAACTTAGCACAGTACGTTTTTTCATCCGTACTCCCGTTTTCCAGCAGATCAAGCATTTTATCTGTCAAATCTTCATTTGCATATCTTGCCAAAACAGAGACAATAAATTCTTCATACGAGGGAGAATAGTATTTTAAAAAATCCAGTAAATTCATATAATTTGTGTTGTTGCAGTATTTCTCCATCCTGTTTGCAACATTTTGTTTGACAAAATCAAATAAAAAATCCTCATTCTCCACCAGTCTTTTGAACAGTTCGACATCAGGTACTTCTATGAGCTGCTTTGCTACCGGCTCATAATCATTAGGATTTTTTGATGTTAACTTTTTTAGCCTGTCATCCATAATGATATTATATCACAACTAGATGTGAAGATGTGATAAAATTTGTGAATGTTAGATCTTTTGTTTGTCTAAAACCAAGCTTGTGACTTAAAATTTTTGCCATGGTCGGTAGTACATTTACCCGGAACCAAACTTGCGCCCTGCAAAATTTTGCCATGGTCGGTAGTACATTTACCCCTTTTTGTGGTATATTTGAAGCATGATTAGGAGAGTTTTACGGGTTTTATTAATAGTCATCTTTATTGGGCTTTTGTGTAGGGCTTGCCTTGTTAAAGACGAAGTTCAAACTATTAACAAGAATAGACCGGAATCGCAATCATATACTCCGGTGGAGTATAACAATCCGACAACGGTTTCAAAAGGCGGGGTTGAATATATGCAGTCAAATTCTCCTGTCGGTAAGTTCGGCGGAGTATTGATATCGTCAACTATTGGAGAAGGTCCGAAAACTTTTAATCCATTCAATTCAAAAGATGCTACATCTTCAACTATGGCAGGAATTATGTATGACGGGTTATTAACAACAGATCCTGTGAGTGGTCAGCCTGTGGCGAAATTGGCAAAATCATATGAGATATCTCCTGATGGAAAAACTTATATTATAAACCTCAGAAAAGGAATAAAATGGTCTGATGGTAAGCTTATAACGGCAGATGATGTTGTTTTTACTTGGCGTGATATAATTTTTGCGGGGCTTGGAGATACTTCAACGCGGGATTCTCTTGTGATAGACGGGAAACTTCCCACGGTTGAAAAAGTGGATAATTACACGGTTAAATTTGTTACACCGGCGCCGTATGCGCCATTTATCAGAATGTTATCAACTCCGATTGCTCCCAAACATTATTTCAAAAATGCGGTAAGGAAAGGCGGGGCTGAGTTTGACAGGTTTTTGTCAACTGATGTCAAACCTGAAGATATTGTAGCATCGGGGGCATTTAAGCTAAAAGAATATGTTCCTGCGCAGCGCGTAGTTTATGAGAAAAATCCAAACTATTATGAAATAAATCAGGCAGGCGAAAAGCTGCCATATTTGGATAATTTGGTATATTTAATAGTCGGTGACTTAAATAATGAGGTATTAAAATTTGAGGCGGGCGAACTTGACGTAATAAATCTTCAGGGTGCAAAGGTCGCAAGGTATAAGGCTTTAGAGCCTCATTCGGATTTTAAGCTATACAATCTTGGTCCAAACACGGGGACAATGTACCTTTCGTTTAATTTAAACAACAGGAAAAAAGACGGAAAATATTATGTAAATCCGATAAAACAGTCGTGGTTTCAGGATTTGAATTTTAGAACGGCTGTTGATTATGCGATAGACAGGCGTAATATGGTATTTAATATTGCAAATGGAATTGGGGAGGCGCTTTATACTCCTGAGAGTTTGAATTCTATATATTTAAATAAGAAATTAAAGGGTTTTGATAAAGACTTGGATAAATCACGTGAATATTTACGGAAATCGGGATTTTATGAAAAATACGGAAAACTGTATGACAGCAAAGGTAATCGAGTTGAGTTTGATTTGTATACAAATGCCGGAAATACCGAACGCGAGGCTATTGGGGTAATGATTAAACAGGACTTGGAAGATTTGGGGATGAAGGTGAATTTTAAGCCGATAGAGTTTAATTCCTTGGTAAACAAGCTTGTAAATACCTTTGATTGGGATATGGTCATAATGGGTCTGACAGGTTCTCCGTTGGAGCCAAACGGGGGTAAAAATGTTTGGTTGTCTGACGGCAGACTGCATATGTTTAATATGAGAACCCCGCAGGAGGGTAAAAAGGGGTTGTTAGCGTGGGAAAAAGAATTGGATGAATGCTTTACAAAAGGTGCGTTGGCAACAAAGTTTGAGGATAGAAAAGTTTTTTATGACAAATACCAACAAATAATATATGACCAAAGACCAATGATATACATATATTCACCGGTTGTTATAGTGGCGATTAGAAACAAATTTAAAAATGTGTATCCTTCTGCGTTAAGTGGGATGCTGCACAATATTGAGGAAATATACATAGATGAGTGAAACATTAAAATACATATTCAAA
>CAMOQI010000090.1 GCA_946622835.1 uncultured Candidatus Melainabacteria bacterium | reverse complement strand
TCTGCAGCTGCAAATGATTCGTGACCTGCTAAGAAACAGAAGCATTTTGTTTCTTCTCTTAAGAGCATTGCACCTAAATTACCATGCCCGATACCGACTTGGCGTCTGTCACCGACAGATCCGGGTACAGCGAAAGCTTGCAAGCCCAATCCGATTGCTTCTGCAGCATCTGCTGCGTTTGTTATACCTTTTTTTATTGCAATTGCAACACCTAATGTGTATGCCCAAGATGCATTATCAAATGCAATAGGTTGAATTCCTTTTACAATAGCATCCACATCAATGCCTTTTGACAAACATAATTCACGAGCTTCTTCAAGATTTTTGAATCCGTATTCCGGTAAAACTTTTTTCAAAGTCGCTTCACGTCTGTCTTGTCCTTCAAATTTTACTGTCATTTTTTATTACCTCTTTATTAATTTGTTTTTCTCATAAGTTTTAGGTTTGTAAGTCTTTAGGTCGCTAAGTTCGTATCAAATTTTTATATTTTATTATTTGTTCTTTATTTAAAATAAATTCCTGTAAAGAACTTATAGACTCACCGTCTTAAAGTCTTAGCGACTTTAAGATTTATTCTTCTCTCGGGTCAATATATTTAACTGCATCGGCAAATCTTCCGTATGTACCGATATTTTTATCGTACGCTTCTTGCGGATTTACACCTTTTTTAATAGCGTCCATAAATTTACCCATATTGATAAATTGATATCCGATAACCTCATTATTTTTATCCAAACCGAGTTTTAGGATATAACCTTCGGTTAATTGAAGGTATCTTACACCTTTTTGGGCGGTTGAATGAATTGTTCCGCACATTGAGCAAAGTCCTTTTCCTAAGTCTTCAAGACCTGCTCCGACAGGCAATCCGTTTTCTGAGAATGCTGATTGAGTTCTGCCGTATACGATTTGCAAGAATAATTCTCTCATTGCAACGTTGATAGCATCACAAACGAGGTCTGTATTTAATGCTTCCAAAATGGTTTTCCCCGGAAGAATTTCTCCCGCCATAGCTGCAGAGTGTGTCATACCTGAGCATCCGATAGTTTCAACTAACGCTTCTTGTATAACACCGTTTTTAACATTTAGTGTTAACTTACATGTTCCTTGTTGAGGTGCGCAGCAGCCACAACCGTGAGTAAGACCTGATATGTCTTTGATTTCTTTACATTTTGTCCATTCGCCTTCTTGCGGAATAGGAGCCGGTGAGCCCTTTACACCACGTCTGACAGGACATTTTTCCTGAATTTCTTGAGTAACTTGTATATTAGTCATTTTTTACTCCCTTCACCTTCTATACTCTTAAATTTTACCTTGCTCAAAATTTCTCGTCAAGCTTGTCAATTCTCTTTTTGTGGTAATATTATTATATGAAAATTTGCGTTTTCCAAGGGACGTTTAATCCTATACATAATGCTCATTTGAGGATTGCGGATTTTGCGTGTAAAAATTTTCATTTTGATAAATTTATATTTATTCCTGCTTATATTCCTCCTCATAAGGAGATTGATTTAGATTTGGCGGCGCAAAGATTACAAATGGTAAGACTTGCGCTGGAGTCATATCCGGAGTATGAAGTTTCGGACATTGAGTATAAAAGGGGCGGAAAATCTTATACGTATGATACGATAACAGCGCTTTATGATTTGTATGATACGGAAGAAAAAATAAATTTTATAATAGGAACGGATGCTTTTGAAAAGATTGAAAGCTGGTATAGAATTGAGGATTTAAAGCAACTTATTAAATTTTTGGTATTTGTGAGAGAAGATAATTTTGATGTTTTGCGTTATAATTATTTAAGAGAAAAAGGTTATGATTTTGAGCTGCAAAATTTGCCGTATAGAGATATTTCATCTACCGAATTAAGAGAAAAAATCAGAACAAATTCTGATATTGAAAAATATGTACCGCCAAAAGTAAAGGAGTATATAGAAAAATATGGGTTATATAAGTCTTAGTATAGAGAGTTTGCTGGATTGGTTAAAGAGTAATCTGAATGAAAAACGTTATGAGCATTCCATCGGAACGGCGGAGTGCGCAAGGAATCTTGCGATAAAATATCGACTGGATGATGAAAAGGCATATATAGCCGGACTTTTGCATGATTGTGCAAAATGTTTTTCGAATGAGAAATTGATTTCAATCATAGATAAACATCTTGATGTTCAAGATATTGAGCGGATGAATCACAAAACCCTTCATGCTCCGGTTAGTGCATATGTCGCTCAAAATACTTTTGGAGTTAAGGATGAGGAAATATTATCTGCTATAAGATGGCATACTTTGGGAAAAGTTAATATGACAACATTTGAAAAAGTTATATTTATAGCAGACAAAATAGAAGAAAGAACAAGAGAGAATTGGTACGCACAGCCGATACGTGCGTTGTTATTAGAGAAAAACGGACTTGATAAGGCAATATTGCAATGTTACAGACAAACAATAAAGAGTCTTGTAGATAGAGATTTGAAAATTTGCCCGCTTACAATTGATATATATAATCATTATGAAGACGAACTAAACAAACAATAAAATTTGTTTGTTTAGTGCTCATTATTTATAAAAACTTATATAAACAGGTTAGAAGAGGCGCTGTTGGTTTCTGCAATGTATTTTGCAACCCCGCCGATTTCAACGCCGTCAATTAGCTCTTCCGGTTTTATTCCCATAACATCCATTGACATGTTGCAGGCAATAAATCTTATTCCGCTGTCTTGTGCTTGTCGGATAAGTTCTGAAAGAGTTGAAACATTTTTGTTTTTCATAACCCATTTCATCATTAAAGATCCTAATCCGCCCATATTCATTTTTGATAGGGTCAATTTCTCCGCACCTTTAGGCATCATTATTCCAAACATTTTATCAATGAATCCTTTTTTTATATTTGCATCAGGCTTTCTTAAAATGTTTAAGCCCCAAAAAGTGAAAAACATGGTTACGTTTTTTCCGGCGGCTTTTGCCCCGTTTGCAATAATGAAAGATGCTATTGCTTTGTCTAAATCATTTGAAAAAACAACAATAGTTTGTCCTGTGGTATTTGAAATAATTTTATTTTCGCTGCTTACGCCGCCTTTTTGTATTACTGCGGTGATTTTGACTTTATCCTGTTTTAAATCAATTAAGTTGTTTCCTGTTGTCTGGCACCATGCTCCAATGTCTGATTTAAAGCCTCTGTCAGTAGAAGTCACTTCAAATATATCTCCTTGTGATGCTGTTTCCAATGCTTTTGAAACCTTCATAATCGGGCCGGGGCATTGAAGTCCGCATGCATCAATTTTTATAACATCTGATGCAGGGCTTGTACAAGCCATAACAGGGGTTTTTGCGGCAGTTTTACCTTGTTTGTTTTTAGTTAATTCTTTATAAAGTTCAATTCCGCCCATAAATGAATATACATTATTAAATCCTTTTTGAGACAAAATTCTTGCGGCATTATAGCTTGTATAACCCGTATTGCAGAACAGAATTACTTTTTTATCTGTCGGAACCTCGTTCAATCTGGTACGAAGTTCATATATCGGAAGGTTAACCGCATTTTCTATTGTTTTTGTTTGATATGCGATTGGAGCTCTGACATCAATCAAATAGGAATCTTGTAAATCTTCATGGTATGCAGGTTTTACAAATCCGCGCAATATGTTATCCGCATTCATTCCCAAAATATTTACGGGGTCTTTTGCGGATGAATAAGGCGGAGCATAACAAAGTTCACTATCAAGCATATCTTGAACCGTTCCTTGGTTGCGCATTATTGAGCTTATGACATCAATCCTTTTCTCAACTCCTTCTTGTCCGACAGCTTGCGCCCCAAGGATTTTACCTTCAGGAGAGAAAAGGAGTTTGTATAATGTCTGTGTCGAATCAGGATAATATCCGGCATGTGAACGGCCAAAAGTAAATGTTTTCCAGTAAGGTATTTGTTTTTGTTTTAATTGTTTTTCATTGTTTCCGACCCCTGCAACAGTCAGTCCAAAAACTTTTAGAACTGAGGAGCCTTGAGAATTTTTGTAAACTGAAGGAATTTGGCAAATATTATCCGCAATAATTCTGCCTTGTCTGTTTGCCGGACCTGCAAGCGGAATAAGCGTATTATCACCTGTTACAAAATCTTTTATTTCAACGCTGTCTCCTGCTGCGTATATATCAGGATTTGAAGTTTGCATATGTTCATCAACCAAAATTCCTCGATTTACTTCAAGACCGCAATTTTTAGCCAATGTTGTTTCTGCCCTGACTCCGATTGCCATTATTACAATATCAAATTCAATTTCTTTATCAGAATTCAGTATAATTTTGTTGCCGTCAAATTTCTTTACCCCGTCTGATAAAACAAGATTAACTCCGTTATCTCTCATTTCATTTTGTGCAACAGCGGCAATTTCTTCATCGACCGGAGCCAATATTTGATTGCTTAATTCGATTAATGTTGTATCTAAGCCCATTTCAACAAGATTTTCTGCCATTTCAATTCCTATGAAGCCACCTCCTATTACGGCAGCTTTTTGGGCATTATTTTTCTCAACAAAATTTTTAATTTTATCGGCATCTGCAAGATTTCTTACCGAAAACACTTTACTTTTATCCATACCTTCAAACGGTGGAACAATTGGGCTTGCCCCTTGGGCTAATACCAGTTTGTCATAATTAATTTTTTCTCCGTTATCAAGGAGTACGGCTTTTTCATCTTTTAAAATTTCAACAACTTCGGAATTTAGTTTTACATCAATATTGAACCAGCTTTTAAATTTTTCAGGGGTTGATACCAATATTTTTTCTCTGTCATTTATTACTCCTGAAACATAATAAGGCAAACCGCAGTTTGCGATTGAAATTTCATTAGTTTTTTCTATTATCAGAATTTCAGCATCTTCACTTAATCTTCTGAGTCTTGCCGCGCAGCTTGCGCCTGAGGCTCCGCCACCGATAATAATAATTTTCATAAGCCCTCCTAATATTCTTAAGTAACATATTAGAACAAACCAAAATAAATTTATGCTGCAAATGGCATATATGTCGATTTTAGCAATAAAATTTTACAATTGATGATTTAAAAAATTCCGCAACTCAGGTAATGATCACCGCAATCAGGGATTACCGTAACAATATTTTTTCCTTGGTTCTCTTCTTTTTTTGAAATTTCAACGGCCGCATAAATATTAGCTCCCCCTGAAATTCCCGATAGTATCCCTTCTGGTTTTGGCAGCAATTTTGTCATTTCAATAGCATCTTCATCTTTTACGGGGAAAATTTCATCCGTCAATTCGTGATTAAAGTTTTCAGGAAC
>CAMOQI010000089.1 GCA_946622835.1 uncultured Candidatus Melainabacteria bacterium | reverse complement strand
CAACAAAAAAATATTTATATCAAATTGCGTTCGCAAACTTTTCCAAATGAAGGAAAAATGCGTTATTATTGATAATTTAAATATGTTTGAAGATTATCCGAAATTGAAAATCGGAACGGATTTTAAACTTCCGCTAAATTCAAAAATGATTGATTTTATTTTTGAAAATGACTTGCATGATGTGAATATGGAAACAAAAGCGGTAATTCAGGATATCTTTTATGCGGTTCAACAGTATATAGATTCTTTAGATTTTAAATTTATACCGATAGACAATTTTATTGACGTTGTGACAAATCAATACAGAGATTTGCAAATGCCTGAATTGGCGTTGTTGAAAAATAAATTACTTAAATACAGAGATGCAAATCTTTTAGCCAATACAAAAGATGAAGTACTAAATCTGGAAAGAAAATTAAAGCAAAAAAGCTGTTGTATTGTAGATATTAAAGATATAGATGAGGGGTTGCAAAGGGAAGTTATATCCCTTGTTCACTCAACGCTTTATTCGTTTGATAAATTTGTATATTTCTTTGTTCCTTTGAACAACGGAAATTCCGATAAAAAATTACTTCAACAGTTTATAAACAATAGTCATGTTTTTACAACGGTTTTAGCAAGCAGTGAATATAAGTATGCTGCAGATCTTAAAGAACATGCTCAAAATATTATTCAATTCACTCCTGAGATTATAAAAAATGAAACAGCGCCTTACAGTACCTTTTTAAACAAATTAAATCAGGATGAATGTATCGTTTATGGGGTTTTAACTCATGGGATTCCTTTTATTGTTGAGATGAATATGATAAAAACGGATTTGACTCAAGATGATGTGTTAGGTGACAGATATCAATTTATACCGGTTAGCGAAGAACTGGAAATTGTTGAATATGATAAATTCGGAACTCCGATTCCTGTGAGATTGTCACATCAAGACTTAAATCAGGATAAAAATCCTGAAGTTTCCGCTCAAGATGATGTTAAAGCAGAGCCAAAAAATGTATCTGAGGTTGAGCCTGAAGTAAATGAAGAGTCTGAATATACGGAAGAATTCGAAGAGGAAATTCAAGTTGAGCCTGAGCAAGAAGATATTGAAGATACAGTTCCTGTTGTAACAACAGAAATTCAAGATATTGAGCAGTACGGGGATGAACAGATAATTGATGAGATACCGATAGAGCCTGAACAAGGGTATGCGGATTATCAAGAAATTCATCCGGATGTTATTGAACCGGTCAGAAATCTTTTGCAAGAAGAAGATGAGGAAGAGCCGGAACAGATAGAAGATGATAATCCTTTTGCTCAAGTAAATATGGAATCTCAAGAAGATGAGATTGTAGAACCCGAGCAGGAAGAATTTTCCCAAGATGTTCATACTTTGTCAGATTCAGAACTTGATATGATAGATGCGCAGGCATATACGGAAATTGAAGAACCGCATATCTCTGATGGGCAGTTGGCAAATGATGATTTAGGAATTGCGCACGATGATTTGGATATTGTACAAGAAGACACTCCTGTTGTTCCTATATATTCCGCTCAGGATGATTTATCAACAGAAGAAGGTTTTGACTTTGTTCAGGGTGATACTGTTGAACATAAAAAATACGGACGCGGGATTATAGAAAAAATTATTAAGTACGGTAATAAAACATTGTGCTCAATAACCTTTGAAAATAATGTGGGCAGAAGGCTTCTTGATCCGACTATAACCGAAATTGTTAAAATATAAAATAGTGAATTTTTACAATGATAATCGAAAAAAGATAAGTTTTTGGAACTTATCTTTTTTTTATATACATTTACCTCTTGACTTTTTTAATCAAATCATTAAAGAGATTGTATGATGGTGTTTAATATGTCAAATTACTATGAAATTTTAGAGGTAGAAACCGATTGTACATCAGCAGAAGTTAAAGCTGCGTACAGAAGGCTTGCAAGAAAATATCATCCTGATATAAATAAAGATTCGGGTGCTATTGAAAAGTTTAAAATGATTACTCTTGCGTATGAAACTCTCTCCGATGATAAAGAAAGAGAAAAATATAACATTCTAAAAGGTATTTTTAAAAAGACAACATCAGAACAAAAAACATCTTCCGCATCTGCTGATGAGCGGTACAAGCAAGCTTCAAATTCTGCCTCGGAGAATTTTGAAAATAAAAAGGAGTCAAAAAATACATATTACGAAAAGCCTAAAGAAAAAAAACAAGAACCAAAACAAAACAAAAATGTTAAAAAGCGTGATTATAATATTTTCAAAACAATAAAATATTTTCTGTCGAGATACAAAAAAAATAAAAGAGCAAGAGATAATAAAAAACCTCAGAAAGGTCAAAATATTACAACAGAAGTTATAATTACTCCCGAAGAGGTTATAACCGGCAGCAAAAGGGTGATAAACGTTTTAACAACCCAAATTTGTTCGACCTGCCACGGACATAAATTTATAAATGGCGGTAAATGCCCCGAATGCACAGGAAGCGGTGAAGTTTCAAAACGTAAAAGGATTACCGTAACAATACCAAAAGGAGTTAAAGATGGTGTTAAACTTCGTTTGAAAGGAGAAGGCGGGGCCGGAAAAAACGGCGCCCAAAGCGGAGATTTGTTTGTTGTTGTTCGAATACAAGCACCGACAAAAATTCAATTTGAAAAACAAAATATCTACTACAATGTGCCTATAACCCCATTTGAAGCGGCATTAGGTGAAGAAATAAAAATCCCGACATTTGACGGAACAATTAAGTTGAAATTGCCGAAAAATACCACTTCAGGTCAAAAATTCAGAATTGCAGGTCAGGGTATTAAAAAAGGCGGCAAAGTTGGTGACTTAATTATTACGGTAAGTATTGAAATTTCTCATGATTTATCGGATGATGAAATTGAGCTGTATGAAAAGCTTAAAAATTTGTCAAAGGATGATTTGAGAAAGAACTTAATGAATGAAGGCTAAAATTAACGAAATATTTTCTTCCGTTCAAGGTGAAGGTGCGTTTGTCGGGTATAAACAATTGTTTATAAGATTTTGTGATTGCAATCTGAATTGTGATTACTGTGATACAGAATTTGAAAATGGAATTGAATATACTCCTGACAAATTGTATGAAAAAATTACTTCAGATTATAATCTGAATACTTTTCATTCTGTTTCGTTAACAGGTGGAGAACCGTTATTGAGTGTAAATTTTTTGGCAGAGTTTTTGCGAATATGTAAATCTAATGATTTCCCGATTATTTACCTCGAAACAAATGCAACTTTAGCTGATGAATTAATTAAAGTTAAACCATATATTGATATTATTTCTGCCGATATAAAATTAAAATCTGCAACCGGACTTGATACAAAAGGTTTACACGATAGATTTTTTGTGCAATGTGCCGGAATTGAAACCTTTGTAAAGATTGTATTTGATGAAAATATAACGAATGACGAAATTGTAAGTTGCTGTAAAATGGCGCAGAAGTACAATTTCCCCTTAATTTTGCAGCCGAAAATGTTGGGGGATAAAATGTCTGTTACGTCTGAATTTTGTACAGAAATTTTGGATAAATTTACCTCAAACTACCTAAATACACGACTTATACCGCAAGTTCATAAATTTTTGAATTTAAGATAATTTTTAAATTGACATTTGGATGTATTTTATAATATTCTGTTTAATATTTGATTTGAGGGGGAATATGAGTCAGGGAATTATAAAAGAAAGATTTAATAATATTGATTTTTTCAGATTTCTTTTTGCAATAATGATAGCGATGTTTCATTTTAAGGGGATTTCCGGAGATTATGCTAAAATGATTCCGGGCATAGGGCATTGGCATGTTTGCGTTGATTTTTTCTTTATAATCTCAGGATTTTTTCTTTTTCATAGCTTTAAAAAGGATATGCCTGCATTTGAATTTATTAAAAAAAGATTTCTTAGACTTGCTCCGCTTATTTGGTTGTTTTTGATTTTATTGGCAATTTTTTATTTCATAAGCGGACAGTCAGTACCGTTTGATTATTATATTTTAAGAGCAACATTGTTGAGTAATATAGGTTTTGCGCCAAATACACTTAACGGAAATCACTGGTTTATTCCGGTGTTGTTTTGGGTTTCTATATTTTATTTTTATATCGGAAAAACTTTTGAGAAAAAATATTTAAATCTTGTTGTCGGATTAGTTACATTCTTTTCTCTGACAGTGTATTTGCAGTGGACTCATTTCAATACGGGCGGCTACTTAGGCAGCATGCTTTTTATAAATAAAGGTGTTCTGCGCGGTCTGTTTGGAATGGGTATAGGCTATTTTATTAATGAATTGTTCAATATTAATTTTTTGAAAAATTGCACAAAAATCTCTAAAATAGGAATTTCTTTTTGCGAAATATTTTGTGTCGGATTGTTGGGGTATTTCTTAAGTATAAACAAGCTCCCTGGAAAATCGGCATTTTTATATATTTTAATTTTTGCTGTTATATTTTTCTTATTTTTAAGAAAACAAGGATTTTTATCACGCATTTTAGACAGAAAAATATTTGTGGTATTGGGCAGCTGGGCGTATGCAATATATGTTATTCATCCGTTGATAAAAGATTTATTTAAATATTTTATAAAAAATTCGCATAATTCCATAATTAAGCATCATTCGGTTGAAATAATGCTATTGTACATACTGTGTACAATAATTATGGGTGTGTTGATTTATTATTTGTTTGAAAAACCGTTTAATAAATTTATAAACGAAAAATTATGTTCAAAGTCTTAGATTTTGGTAAAAATAAAATTTTGTGCTACAATGAATCTGTATGATACTTGGAAGAGGAGAAAAAGTTATGCACACAGAAGAAAGAACTTTTATTGCGGTAAAACCTGATGGCGTTCAAAGAGGGCTTACCGGCGAAATTATTAAAAGATTTGAGTCTAAGGGGTATAAAGTAATTGGTTTAAAGATGCTTCAGGTGACTGATGAGCAGGCGAAAGCGCATTACGCGGAACATGAGGGAAAACCTTTTTACCCAAGGCTTATCAGGTATATTCAAAGCGGCCCTATTGTTGCTATGGTAATTCAAGGATACAATGCTGTTGCGGGAGCAAGACATCTGATGGGTTCAACAGATCCTGATAAGGCTGAAGTCGGTACAATCAGAGCTGATTTTGCGCAAGTTATGGAATATAATATTGTTCATGGTTCTGATTCTGTTGCAAGTGCGCAAAGAGAAATTGCTATTTACTTTAATGAAGATGAACTTTTACCGGGCAGCAAAAGTATGTCAGAACTTGTTATACAAAGTCTTGATGCA
>CAMOQI010000088.1 GCA_946622835.1 uncultured Candidatus Melainabacteria bacterium | reverse complement strand
TAAATAGCAAAAATTTTTATACTTTGATTTAAAATTAATGTATAAATTATTAGACTAAAAAGTAAGTGGTGTGAAATGAATATTGATTCAATAAAATTGTATTCTTCAGGCTTTGATATAAAATCCAAGCATGGGGATTATGGCGCACACGAATTTATACGTAAAAGGGCGCAGGAGAGTGAAGAGAAAAGTGTAAATAGAGGATATTATAGCGGCAGCTTTACGGGTAAAAACGGAGCTGCCGTTGTTGCTTCTTACGAAAAACTCGGAGAAACACTCTGGGATAAAACAACCGGTTCCGGGGTCTTTAAATCATTACTTAAAGTATTTGAAGATAAGTCCGCGGTTGCATCATCTTTGGTTGCTCTTGTAATGGCGGGCATGGCAAGACCGATAACAAATTTGGCAATGGCAGGAAAAGATGACAGAGATGATAGTATATACGCCGCATCTCATGCTATAGCATCAGCTATAATCGGATTTTTAGTTTCTTCTGTTGTTATGCATCCGTTTGATAAAGCGTTCTTGGAAATAAAAGAGAATCCGAAAAAATATTTATCAGGGCAGAATTTAGAAGAAGTTTTTGGGGTAACAAAAATAGGGCCAAGAAAACTTGAAAAATCAAAAGCATATACAAAACTTCGTAAAGCGGCACAGATGGGAATAGATACGATATTTCTCGGGATTCCGAAGGCAATGCTTACTATTGCGATGATTCCTCCTATTTTGAAATATGTATTCCATCTGGAAAAAGGTTCCTCGAAGAGGGAATCTTTAACGAAAAATACGGCTAGAGATATAGCTCTTGCGACTATAGCTCCACTCAATTTGGTTATATCAGCATCGGTTCTGCATGAAATGATTAAAGGCGGAGGTAATAAAAATGAGAATAAATAATATTCAATCATACAATTCAAAATTTTCATCTTCGCAAAAAGTTGAATTTGCGAAAAATAATAATCCCGTAAGTTTCACCGGAGCAGCAAAAGAATCCGGTAAATTAACAAAGTTGATTATTGATAATTATATTTTGAAGTTTTATAAGAGTGGTTTTGCGAAAAAATTCGTTGAAAAAACAAGCGGTCCTGCTTGGGATAAAATGCCTACTCACATGGCTGTTGCAGGTTCAACTCTTATTTCTGCAATGTATGTGGTAAGGACATTAGGCAACGACAAATTAGATGAGAAAAAACGTAAAACTTTGGCACTTAACGACTGTTTTACCTGGGGGCTTTCTACTGCCATAACATATTTGGCGGATAAAAAGCTAAGTAATTGGTGGAATGGTGTAACAACACGATTTGTTGCAAATTATATGTTGAATAATCCGAAGGCACGAAATACAGAGATTTTAGGAGAATGGGAGCCAAAAGACTTGAGAAAAGTTATGAATAATTGGTTTGAAAGAGTCGATCCTAATAATCCGGAAGTTAAAAAGATTTTTTCGAAAATAGAGAAAAAGGCATATACCAGTATCAAAGAATTCAATCTTGACGTATTGAAAAACCCTGAGCTTACAACATTGATAAATGGTATGGACGTATTTAAATCACTGTTTATCGCAGGTATGATATACAGATATGTAGTTCCTGTTCTTGTTATGAAACCGGCGAATATTATCGGTAAAAAACTGCACGAAAGAAATGATGCAAAAGCCCAAACCCAAACTCAGACTCAAACGCTTCAGCAGAATCAAAAAACAGATAATAAATAGTTGATTATTTCGTTTTTACCGGACGACAGAAATAAGGGTTATTTTGGATTTTTGCGCAAGATAAATATGCCTTATTCCCTTTAATTGTTTCAGTTCCGATAACCGTATATTTTGTACTTCCGTCTTTTGTTTCTTGCGGGGCAAAAATTTCCATTTCTGCGCTTTCAGCTTTTCTTGATCTGGTTTTCATAGCATTATATAATTCATCAACCTGAAAGGATGTAAGCCTGCAAGAAAGTTTGTATTGGTCTTTTGGAGAAGTTATTACTTCTTCATACAGACAAAAACCGTTGCGCCATCCGATAATTTTTCTGTTAGTTGTAAATGATTGAGCTTCAAATTCGGACTTAACTGTTTCTTCATATCTATCGCAATCTTTGAAGTTTTTCACAAATTTAGATGAAAATTTTGTATATCTTTCTGCTGTCGCAACTAAAAATAATGAAGATGCGATAACCGTAGAGATAACAGATATTAAAATCGTTTTTTTCATGACATTCTCCCTTGTATTAGTTTAACGATATTATAGCAAAAATTGTTTTTGAGGGAAAATATTTTACATTAATAAAAAAAAGCTATGTACTGAGGTGCATAGCTGTTGATTAGGGATATGTGTATCTTAGTTTCTAAGGAGTATATTGTTATATTAGCAGATTAGATTTTTTTGAAATCATACAAAAGCATGAGATTTTAATAATTTTTGAAATTTTATAATATAATTTAAATATGAATATAAATCAGGAATTTGAAACGATAGCTGCAATATCGACACCGCTTGGGACAGGCGGTGTCGGAGTAATACGAATTTCCGGTGACAAAAGTTTTGAAATTGCTAAAAAAATCACCGATAAATCTGATTTGCCAGCCGGTAAGATATGTCACGGGTGGATCTTTGACAATGATAAAAGGATTGATGAAGTAGTCATATTGCCTTTTCGAAATCCGAACAGTTACACAGGGGAAGATGTTGTTGAAATTCAGTGTCATGGCGGGGTTAATGTAGTAAAAAACGTATTGGAAACCGTTTTAAAAAACGGGGCAAGACCGGCGCAGCGCGGAGAATTTACGAAAAGGGCGTTTTTGAATAAAAAACTTGATTTATCTCAGGCAGAAGCCGTGGATGATTTGATTCATGCAAAAACCTCAAATTTTGCTATTCAATCCGCTAAAAATTTATCAGGGGTTTTGGCTAAAAAAACCTCTCAAATAAAAGAAAAAATATTTGATACGGCATCAAAAATTGTTGCAGGGATTGATTTTCCCGAAGATGTTCAAGAGCCTGAGTATGATTATTTAATTTCGGAATTTAAGTCAATAATTTTAGAACTTGATAAGGTTCTTGAATGTGCAAAATCATCCGATATTCTGCGGCAAGGGCTGAAAGTTGCTATTGTCGGTCGTCCGAACGTAGGTAAATCTTCATTGTTTAATGCTTTATTAAATATTGACAGGGCAATTGTTACAGATATTGCAGGGACAACAAGGGATGTTATTAAAGAAAATCTTGACATGGGTGTTGTGCTTACATTGATTGATACCGCAGGAATCAGAGAAGATGAATCTGTTGATAAAGTTGAAGAAATCGGTATTGAATATTCAAGACAATCTGCGCAGCAAGCTGATTTGATTATTTTTATGTATGATGCATCTGTTGGTTTTACTGAGGCTGATGATGAAATTTATCAAACAATTAAAGATAAAAAACATATTGTTGTTGCAAATAAAACGGATTTGGTTCAAGGCAGGTTTATTACTGAAACAGAAAATTGTAAAGCTGTGTCCACCGTTTCTAAAGACGGATTGGATGATTTGAGAAAAGAGATTAAAAATATTATATATACTATTTCTCCCGAGGATACGGAATTTGTGATAAATACCCGTCAGCAAAACTGTTTTGAAAGGTGCAGACAAAGTATGGAAAAAGCACTTTATGCCTGTGAGTGCGGTGAGTTACAAGATATGATATACATTGATTTAAAATCTGCACTGTTGTCTTTAGATGAAATAACCGGTGAGGTTATCAATGATGATATTTTAAATAATATTTTTGACCATTTTTGTATTGGTAAATAGGGAGGATTATAGGGTTGATTTTAAAAAACGGTTCTCAAATCGCGGATATTCTTTTAAACGATGGTGTGATTGTCTATGTTACGGATACTGTTTGGGGTTTGGGGTGTTTACCAAACAGTGAAAAAGCTGTTAAAAAAATTTATGAAATAAAGAAAAGAGAAGCCCAAAAACCTCTGATTTTGATGTCTAATGAAGTTTATAGTTTGCTTGAATATGTCAAACCCATTCCAAAAATCGGTCAAAGGCTTATTAAAAAGTATTTTCCCGGAGCATTAACCGTTGTAACGGATAAAAGTGAAAAAACTCCCGATTATATAACATCCGGAAAGGGAACAGTGGGGATAAGAGTTCCTGATAATGAAGTATTTCGTCAAATTTGTGAGATTGTTCCTGGGCATGTGCTTGCAACAACCAGCGCAAATCTCTCTCATCAGCCGTCTGCGATTTGTTATGAACAAGCTTGTGAAAATATGTCAAATCTTGCGGATTTGGTTATTGAAGATTACGGATATACCGCAAAGGGGCTTGAATCTACGGTTGTCGGGGTTATGAATGAGGAGTTGAGAATCTTTAGGCAAGGTGCGATTGAAATAGATATATAGTGCATTACTCAAATTGTATTAAAAGTTTAAATATAGATGTTAAATTTATATTAATGTCTCAAATCCTATGGTATAATTGAAAAGTAAATGGTAATAAAGTAAAGGAGATTTTAATATGATTCCTATTTTTGATTCAAAACGTCAATACGAACAAATTGGGGCGGAAGCTGAAAAAGCAGTATGCGAAGTAATGCGAAGCGGCTGCTATATTTTAGGGCCAAATGTAAAAGCTTTAGAAAGTGAGTTGGCAAGCTACATCGGCTGCAAATACACAGTTGCGCTGAACTCCGGTACGGATGCCCTTCATGTTGCGCTAAGAGCTTTAGGTATCGGTGCGGGAGATGAAGTTATTACAACAGCTTTCACTTTTGTTGCAACCGCCGAAGCTATTGGTATGGTAAATGCAAAACCTGTGTTTGTTGATATTGACCCTGATACATATAACATTGACCCAAAAGCAATTGAAGCAGCTATTACTCCTGCAACAAAAGCAATTATTCCTGTTCATCTATACGGTCAGCCTTGTGATATGGATGCTATTATGGATATTGCAAAAAGGCATAACTTAAAGGTTATTGAAGATTGCTGCCAAGCAATCGGCGCTTTATACAAAGGTAAAATGGTCGGTACATTTGGTGATGTCGGATGCTATAGCTTCTATCCGACTAAAAACCTTGGTACAATGGGCGATGGCGGACTTTGTACCGTTAACTCAGAAGAACTTCGCGATCATTTAATCGCTTTAAGAAATCATGGTTCTATGGTTCGTTATCATAATGATGAATTGGGTGTAAACTCAAGATTGGATGAAATTCAAGCTGCCATTTTAAGAGTAAAAGCAAAACATATCGATGAATGGAACAGCTTAAGAAGAGAACATGCGGCATATTATAACGAATTATTC
>CAMOQI010000087.1 GCA_946622835.1 uncultured Candidatus Melainabacteria bacterium | reverse complement strand
TAGCAGGAATTTGTAATACGGATTATGAGATTACAAAAGGTTATATGGGTTATGTCGGGGTTTTGGGACACGAAGCTGTCGGTGTGGTTGAAGAAGTTAATAGTGAAGATAAATCCTTGCTTGGCAAGCGCGTTGTACCCGAAATTAGCTATGGATGTAAAAAGCCTGATTGTCCTTGGTGCGCCCAAAAACTTTATCGGCATTGTCCTGACAGGCACACATTAGGGATTTGGCGCAAAGACGGGGTTTTTGCACAATATTTTACAATGCCTGTTGAAACTTTATTTGAAGTACCGCAAAATGTTTCTGATAATCAGGCAGTATTTACAGAGCCGCTTGCAGCCGCACTTGAAATAACAGAACAGCATCATATAAAACCGTTTGAAAAAGTTGTGGTTTTGGGCGACGGAAAACTCGGACTAATCACAGCACTTGCTTTAAATGCTCAAAATCTTGATGTTACATTGGTTGGCAAACATCAAAATAAACTTGATATAGCCAAGGCACAAGGGGTTAAAACTGCATTGCTGCAAGATTTTCCGATAGAGAAAAAGTACGATGCAGTAGTCGAAGCAACAGGTTCTGTTAACGGTTTTGAAACTTCTTTAGCTTTGACAAAACCGCGCGGAACCCTTATTTTAAAAAGCACTGTTGCAACAGGGAAAGAATTAAATCTTGCTCCGATTGTTATAGATGAAATAACTGTTTTGGGCTCGCGCTGCGGACAATTTCCACCGGCATTAAGACTTTTGGCATCAAATAAGGTTGATTTTACTCCGCTAATTTCAAAAATATATTCAGCAGATGATGCGGTTGAAGCATTTGAAAAAAATAAAGAAAAAGACACATTAAAAGTTCTGTTAAATTTTGAATAGAACTTAAGGTAATTTTAGCTCTGTTTATTGTAATATGAAACTACGATAAATTGGAAATTATGAGTTTATAATGAAACAATCAAAATATTCAGTAGTAATAATAGGCAGCGGAATTGCAGGACTTTATTCTGCATTAAAAATACAACAGCAATCGAAATTACCTGATGGAATTTTAATTATCACAAAATCCGAGCTTGGACAAAGTAATTCTTATTACGCCCAAGGCGGAATGGTTGCTGTTTTAAAAGAAAACACAAAAGATTCCGTCAAATCGCATGTCCAAGATACTTTGAAAGCAGGAGCGGGACTTTGTGAGATTGATACAGTGAAATTTATAAGTGAAAATTCTGATAAGGTTATTCATGATTTACTTAACTTCGGAGTTGATTTTGATAGAGATGAAAACGGGAATTTCACTCTTACAAAAGAAGCTGCACATTCAGTTAACAGAATTCTTCACTCCGGCGGGGATGCAACAGGACGAGAGATTGAGATTGCGCTGTGTAATGCTGTGAGAAACAATAAAAATATACAACTTTATGAAAATACAATGGTTGTTGAATTATTAACGGACAATTCCGATAACTGCTCAGGGGTAGTTGTATTTAACGGCAAGAATTATGAAATTATAGAATCTGCCGTTGTTATCCTTGCAACAGGCGGGCTGGGGCAACTATACAAATATACAACAAACCCCAAAGATGCAACTTCAGATGGATTTGCGCTTGCATATAAGGCCGGTGCAATTCTTCAAGATATGGAATTTATTCAATTTCACCCCACAGCATTAGCCTTTGACGATAAAATAAATCATAACAGATTTCTGATAAGCGAAGCCGTAAGAGGGGAAGGGGCAAAATTATGTGATAAGTCAGGTTTTGAATTTATGGAGAAATACCATAAAGACAAAGAACTTGCACCAAGAGATATTGTTGCCAGAGCAAACTTTACCCAAATGCAAGAAAATCAAGAATCCTGCGTATACTTAAACGCAACAGTCATTAAAAAAGAAAAGCTTTTGGAAAGGTTTCCCACTATTGCAAAAAAATGTCTGGAATACGGGATTGATATAACAAAAGATTACATACCTGTTGCACCTGCGGCTCATTACTTTATGGGAGGAATAAAAACAAATCTTAACGGTCAAACTTCAATAAACGGTTTATTTGCACTAGGTGAAGTTTCCGCAACAGGGCTGCATGGGGCAAACAGACTTGCCAGCAACTCTTTATTAGAATGCGTTGTTTGTGCATACAAAACGGCTGATTTTTTAAAAAATAAGAATTTAGTTTATAATAATTTTGCCAAACTCGATAATATAATTTTGCATTACGAAAACTCTAAAAACAATAAAAATATTGATACCCAAACGATTAAAAGCAAATTACAAAATATTATGTGGAATAATGTCGGAATTTTCAGGAATGGAGAATTATTACAAGATGCGCTGAACGAAGTGACAAAAATGAAAAATGAATTTAGAAAAAATTATCTTTGTTCGTCAAAAGAAGAATACGAATTAAGAAATATGCTTATAACCTCAGAATTAATTATAAAGTCAGCGCTTGAGCGAAAAGAATCCAGAGGTTCACATTACAGAACAGATTTTGTAGATACACAAAATATATGTAAACACAGTATTATAAATAATAAAGGAGAAATTAATCTTGTTAAGTAAATTTTTTGTTGAAGATCATGTAAAATCAGCTTTAATGGAAGATATCGGATTCGGAGATGTTACAACCGAGTGTATTGTAGACGAAACAAAGATATTCACGGCATCTTTAGTTTCAAGAAGTGACGGTGTTGTTTGCGGATTAGATGTTTTCAAAACAGTATTTAAAATTTTATCGGATAAGATTCAAGTCGATATGTTAAAAAAAGACGGAGATGAAATAAAAAAAGGGGATATACTGGCTCAGCTAAAAGGTCCGGGGAAATATTTACTTTTAGGAGAACGAGTGTCACTTAATTACATTCAGCGCATGAGCGGAATCGCAACAGAAACACGTAAATATAAACTTGCTATTGGAAATTTGCCTTGCAGGATTGTTGACACAAGAAAAACCACCCCGAATTTCAGAGCATTTGAAAAATATTCCGTAAAAGTGGGAGGCGGTTCATTGCACAGATTTAATCTGTCAGATTGCGCAATGATAAAAGATAATCATATTAAAGTTGCAGGCTCTGTGACAAATGCAATCAAACAAGTTAAAGCAAATTTATCTCACGCTCATAAAATTGAACTTGAATGCGATACAATCGAACAAATTAAAGAAGCTCTTAAATTGGGAGTTGATATTATTATGCTTGATAATATGTCAATTGAGGAAATGAAAAAAGCTGTAAAGCTAATTAATCACCGTGCAATTGTAGAAGCTAGCGGAGGCGTAAATATTGATACCGTAAAGGAAATTGCAAAATGCGGGGTCGATATAATTTCATCAAGTGCAATTGTAGCAAAAGCTCCAACTCTTGATATAGCTTTGGATATGTAAAATAAAATTACAATAAAATATCGTCGGTCGTTTGAGAATCAAACGACCGCCGATATCTCTTTTTAAAAAGCTTATTCAATTTCTATTGCTGCAACCGGGCAAGCATCTGCTGCTTCTTTCACGCCGTCAACATTATCAGCAACTGCTGATTCATTAACTACAGCCTTGTCTTCGATTGAAAATACAGCGTCACAAATTGATTCGCAAGCGCCGCATGCAATACAACTGTCATTCACTTTTACTAACATTTTTACGTTCTCCTTATTTTACATATTGTGGCTTTTATCCACGCAATAGATTATATAACAAAAATTATAAAATTTCTACATGTTAAGAAAGCCAATTTTTTATAGCATTTGCGATATAGTCAAAACCGCTGATTTCGCCCAGATTTCCGGTTTTTGTGCTATTGTGAGAATATATTATCACCGGAACTTTTTCTCTTGTGTGATCCGTACCGTCAACACACGGATCGCAGCCGTGATCTGCTGTTATTATCAATAAATCATCTTCTTGCATAGCATCTGTTATCGGTTTTATATATGTGTCAATCTCTTCAATGGCTTTTGCGTAACCTGTCGGATCGTTTCTGTGTCCATAGAGCATATCGGTATCAACAAGATTTGTGAATATAATTTGCTTGTCTTTGTATTCCAACCCTTTTTGATATGCAATATCTTCTAATGCAAGCTCTTCTTTCACCGCTTTTAATGTCAATTCCAACCCTTCTTTATTTGAGCCTGTATGAACCGCATGTGTTATTCCGGCTTTTGAAAATATATCCTCAATTTTGCCAATCGCAATCACTTTTCCGCCTTGATTTTTTATATCATCAAGTAATGTGTGCTTTGGAACCATGGAAAAATCGCGCCTGTCTTTGGAAATTCTTGTCGGTTTACCGTCTATAATTTTGTAAGGGCGCGCAATAACTCTTGCAACATTATAATCCCCATCATCAAGAAGTTTTCTGGCAATTTTACACCAATCATAAAGAGTTTCTAACGGAATTAAATCAGTATCAAGTGCAATTTGAAAAACACTGTCTGCTGATGTGTAGACTATCGGGAATTTTGTCAAATGATGCTCTTCATTTAGTTGTTCAATAATTGCCGTACCGCTTGCGGGAATATTAGCCAAAACACCGCCGCAACCGGTTTGGTCTATAAATTTAGTTATCAATTCATTATCAAATCCGTCAGGAAAAGTCGAAAACGGTCTATCTGATACCAAACCCATAATCTCCCAATGTCCTGTTGTCGTGTCTTTACCCTTAGATTTTTCAACAAGGGTAGCGACTTGCGCTGTTGGAGATTGAACCTTTTTTATCCCCTCAAAATCTCCAAGCAGCCCTAAACCCATTTGCTCCATATTAGGAATTTTCAAACCATTATTATGCTTTGCGACATGCGCTAATGTGTTACACTCCGGAATATCTCCAAAATCGCGACAATCATCCATTGCCCCGATACCCATTGAATCAATAACCATTACAATCGCTCTTGACATATTGTTAACCCCCGCTGATTTTAATTTATAACGACAGATAAAAACTTATCCCGTCCTTAACCCCATATTAACACGACATCAAACAAAATCAAGTGCAACAATTACCACGGATAATCTTTCGTGATTTTCCAATCGTTATGCTTTATCAATGCCCCGCAGTACCAACCTGCATATGTACCTTTATTTCCTTTGCTGCAGCTCATTGCTCTGGTATTATTTTCCTCAAGATCCTCTTTTGGATCTGTTAAGGGAGTAACAGAAGTCGCACCTTCACCGCATAAAAACGGTACATAAGTCGTCTTGGGAACAGGAGCATAATATTGATAAAACTTTTCAAGTGGGGTCCTCGGCCGGACTGGGCATAATGCTACCAACCGTGGTTTATGTTGTTTTACCAACGCGCTCCGCGGGGTAGG
>CAMOQI010000086.1 GCA_946622835.1 uncultured Candidatus Melainabacteria bacterium | reverse complement strand
GACAATACCAGAGTTGAATCAGGCTTGGTTAAAGTTGATAATACAAATATTCAACAGCACAAAATTCGTACCCCTAAAGATATAAAAGAAGCGGAAATAAAAAGAATTAATAATCTTCCTGATGATAAATCAAGGATTATAGAATATAATAAAACGAATTATGACGGGAAATATTATGGTATAGTTGATAAAAAAACTTGCAAATTAAATATTTATAACAAACAAGGTAATGTAGTAAAATCATTTACCGTTGGGGTTGGTAAATCAATAGGTGACGGTATTGGCAGTTATTATATGGAGCATTACGAAAAAACTAAAGACGCTTGGAAAGCCGAAAGTCAAAGATTTACAACTGCTGGCGAATTTACCCTTGACGAACATAAAAAAACAATCGATGCCTATACAGGTAAAGATGGAAAACCAAAAGTTATGCATTTAAAAGGTGATAACAAAGGGGTTCGTTCTGGACAGCGAGGTATTCATATGCTGTATAAGCCACAATATGACAAACGAAAAGCAGCAATTGATTCTCCAGGCTTGGAGGATAACAGAATGTCATATGGCTGCGTAAACCTTAAGGAAGAAGATTATGACGTAATGCATCAATATCTTGGAGAAGGAAACAAAATTTATGTTCTTCCCGAAGAACAAGGCAATAGATTACAATTAGAAAAACAAAAAGATGGTTCTTATAAATTTGAACAAATATATCATAAAAATGATGCACGCGGATTATCAAAAGAAGAAGCCTCAAAAGTAAACTACAATATTCATCCCGAAAGAGATCCAAAATATATAGCCAAGCAAAAAGCTAAAAAAGCTGCGCAAGAGAAACAGCTGGCGCAACAAAAAGCAACGGAACAGCCAAAATATGAATGGTATGACCCGCGTGGGTGGTTTTCTTAATATAATTTAATATTTACTAAGATCTTAGCCTGTAGGGTGGGAAATGCCGGATTATAGGTGTGTCTTAGTATTTTGACGCACATTCCCACCAAAATAAAATATGATATATTAACATTATGTCCAATTATAAAAGGTTATTCCTAAATCAATACAAATATATTTTTATTACTATTGTTACACACAATCGAATACCTATTTTAATAAGCAATATAGAAATTTTAAAAAAGTCAATTATCAATGCTCATTTAAAATTTAATTTTGATATTATTGCTATTGCTGTAATGCCTGAACATTTGCACATGATTATAAAATTAGATAATGTAAATGATTATCCTAAAATTATTTATTCTATAAAATATTATTTTTCGCGACATATAGAAATTCCAAAACAAAGATTATCAGAAAGCAAAATTAAAAAGGGTGAAAAAGGTGTATGGCAAAGGCGATATTGGGAGCATACCATAAGAAACGAAAAAGATTTATACAAACATTTAGATTATATTCATTTCAATCCAATAAAACACAATTTGGTAAAATCATTAAAAGATTACAAATATTCAACATTTAACAAATTTGTAAAATTTGGATTATATGATGAAAATTGGTGTAATTTTAATGATAAAAATAAAATTGAAAATTTGAATTTTGAATAAATTATGGTGGGAATGAATGTTTAATTAACGTATTATCCAATGTTTACAGCATTTCCCACCCTACGCACTTTCCAATAACAGTTGTTGGGGTAGAAACCCCAACAACTACAAACTACATAACTTTTTACATTATTTTTTAAATAAGTCCGCTCTTTTTGTGACTTTATCTAAATCAACATTTTTCCAAAAATCTGCATATTTTGCTCTTTCCGCTCTATTTATCATAGTCGGAAGATTAACATTGACTTCGCCGCCGTTTTTGGACATACTTGCCAGCTTAAATGTTCTTATAGGCTTTTTAGCAAAATCCAATGCATATTGCCTATTTTGCGCAGCTTCCGCTGCAGGAATTTTCGTACGTAATTCAATTTTTTTATTGAACAACTCACCAAAAAACTCTTTACCTTTTTTCAAAAGTTCTTTGCCTTTATTTGTTTTAAACAAAAACAAAGCACCTGCGGCAACTACACCTAGAGTTAATATAGCCTTCAATATATTGTTTGTACGCTTTGCAACTTCTTCTTGCTGCTTTGGATTATAAATTCCGGGTTTAAAATCCTTTTTAGCCTGCTCAGGTGTATATCGACCTTTTTCAGGATCGTAACCATAAGGACGAGCCGCTTGAGATGTTCCAAAATTAACAGAATTCACTGACATACATTTCTACCTTTCTACAAAATTAATATTTCCTACCTATATTTATATAAAGGTCATGAATACAGTCAGAATTGCCAAAAGTTTACCCATCCCATCATATCGTATCATATCATATAAGGCATTATAACTGGGTTTTAGCCGTTTTAAATTTGAATTTACATTTCGTTACAATTAAGTGCCGGACAAATATTACAACCCCTTAAGTCCGAATAGTATTACTGACTAGCCCAAGCGATTATTGAATATTTAGATTTTTGTGCTAAATTATTACAAGCAATCAGATTAGGAGTTAAATGAGTATATTAAAAAGAATTTACATCGCAATATTTGTTGTTACATTTGCATTACATCTTAATGTATTTGGGGCAACCGTTGAAGAAGTAAAACAGGCAATTCGCACTCAATCAACCGCTATGGGAGTTGATCCTGCAATTATGCTAAGCATTGCAAAGGCAGAATCCGGATTCAGACAAGAAGCAAGAGGAGGGGGAGCTATCGGAGTATTCCAACTCATGCCTGCAACCGCTAAAAATCTTGGAGTAAATCCATATATTTTAGAAGAAAATATCAAAGGCGGGATAACCTATTACAAAAATTTATATAAAATGTTTGGTTCAATGGAACTGGCGGTCGCCGCGTATAACACAGGACCTATGGCTGTAAAATATGCAAATTACAAAGTTCCCGCAAGAGCCCAAGGTTTTGTATCCAGAATTATGGCGGATTACAGATACTTTAAAACGCATTAATTTTTTTAACCTGCCCCTATACTTGATTATGAAACATCTTTAAAATAAGATATTTTCATAAGCAGAAAGAAGGGACATAATGTTAGATATCAAATTGATTAGAGAAAATCCTGAAAAAATCAATGCACTTTTAAAAAGCAGAAATCCGGATTTATCTATAGATGAAGTTATAAAAATTGATGAAGAAAGACGTAAAATCCAGACTCAAGCTGATGAGCTTCGCGCAAAAAGAAAAAATGAATCTCAAAAAATCGGTATGATGAAAAAAAATGGTGAAAATACCGATGCAATTCAAGAGGATGTTCGCAAGCTCGGTGACGAAATTAAAGAATTAGAAGAAAAACAAAACGAATTGGATACAAGACAAAAAGATGTCCTTCTTCACATTCCGAATATTCCTGATGAAACTACTCCTGTCGGAACGTCTGAGGATGATAATATAGTTGTTTCAACATGGGGTGAGCCGACAAAATTTGATTTTGAACCAAAGGCACACTGGGACTTGTGTGAAGAAAAGAAGCTCGTTGATTTTGAACGTGGTGTAAAACTTTCTCAATCACGTTTTACCTTGTATAGAGGCAAAGGTGCAAAATTAGAACGTGCAATAATAAACTTTTTCCTTGATGAGCATACCCTAAATGAGGGTTATGAGGAAATCTTACCGCCATTTATGGCAAATGCCGCAACAATGACGGGAACCGGACAATTACCGAAATTTAAAGAAGATATGTATAAATGTGTGGATGAAGATTTATATTTAATCCCGACAGCGGAAGTTCCAGTTACAAATATTTATGCCGGAGAAATCTTGTCAGAAGATGATTTGCCGATGTGTATGACTGCATATACACCATGTTTCAGGCGAGAAGCAGGTTCTGCGGGAAAAGATACAAGAGGATTAATCAGGGTTCATCAGTTCAATAAAGTTGAAATGGTTAAGTATACAACTCCTGAAACCTCACCGGAAGAACATGCAAAATTAACGGCTGATGGTGAAAGAATGCTTCAACTTTTAGGTTTGCCATACAGAAAAGTCGCACTTTGCACGGCTGACATAGGTTTTAGTGCAAATAAATGCTGGGATTTGGAAGTTTGGATGCCTTCTTATAATAATTACAAAGAAATTTCAAGCTGTTCTAATTACGGAGATTATCAGGCAAGACGTGCCAATATTCGTTACAAAGAAAAAGCAACGGGTAAAACAAGATTTGTTCATACAATTAATGGTTCCGGTCTGGCTGTGGGCAGAACATTTGCCGCAATTGTAGAAAACTTCCAACAGCCCGACGGCACAATCATTATTCCCGAAGTGTTGAGAAAATACACGGGATTTGACAAAATTTAATCAAAATGCACGAAAAGAACAAAATGTACTATCCTATCTTGGGGACAGTCATATTTTCTGTCAATTCGCTTTATTTTTGGTGATTGCGCGCTAATTTTTGCATATGCTTAAAAGCCTTTTTTATAATTCGGTATGGAGAATTTAAAATGCCCTCGCTATATGTTTTTTCACCCGCATGGATTTGTAGTCGAGTTTTATCGCCTTTTGTCACAACAGAAATAACGGTATTTAACGGATTTGATTCTGATTTTCCTAAATACACATCTGTCTTTATACATTTGTCAACAAGATGCCTGCGCGCAATTTGCACAATTACATCTGTTTTTGAAGGCTTATAAATCACACCTTTAAAATTTGGTTCTACTTTCATAATAACTCCTTTATATTTTTATACTTGATAAAACATAATTTTACTACGTATTGTTAAGATATTTTACAAAACAAGAATTTTAGGTCATAATACACACAAGGAGCAAAAATGTACGAATTTCCCTTTGAGCTGGACCAATTTCAAAAAGAAGCCTGCAATATAATTGATAGCGGCGAAAGTGTTGTTGTAAGTGCCCCAACCGGTGCCGGAAAAACCGTCATTGCACAACACGCGATTCATAAAGCCTTAGAACAAGATGTGAGAATTTTTTACACAACTCCGCTAAAAGCCCTATCCAACCAAAAATATTATGACTTTGGAGAAAAATACGGCTACGACAAAGTCGGACTGTTAACAGGGGACACCTCAATAAACAGAAACGCCCAAATCGTTATTATGACTACCGAAGTTTTCAGAAATATGCTTTATGGTACAAACTTCGGCGCCGTCGCAGATAATCTTAAAAACGTACGTTATGTAGTTTTAGACGAAGTTCACTATATGAATGATGAACAACGGGGTACTGTTTGGGAAGAAAGTATTATCTACTGTCCCACAAATATCCAAATAATCGCACTTTCAGCGACCGTTGCCAACTGCCAAGATCTGACAGATTGGATAAATACAGTTCATT
>CAMOQI010000085.1 GCA_946622835.1 uncultured Candidatus Melainabacteria bacterium | reverse complement strand
AATAAATTTAGTACGTCTGTATTATTTTTGTCTAAATTTTCCAGTTTTTGGAGCTTTCTTTTTGCATCCGCATAGTCTTCAATTTCAATCAACCATTGTGAAAATTCCAGCAAACCTTGTGTATATTTAGGGTTTTCGTTTGTGAATTTTTCGTAAAATTCCCGAGTTTTGGTATTGTTTTTAAGTTCTTTATATACTCTTGCCAAATGTAAATAATTGTATGTTTGTAAAGGATCTGTCTTGACGGCTTTTTTGAACATATCAACTGCGGATTCAAAGTCTTTGTTATAGGCAAATTCAAGTCCCATAGCTTCTTGAATATAAACATTCATTGAATATCGTTCTTTTAAGGAATTGAGCGGAGTGAAATTATTTTCATAGGCATATAATAATGCCAAACCTATATTTGCATTTTCGCTATCAGTGTTATATTTGAGTGCAATTTCAAAATTTTCTTTTGCTTTTTCAAAATCCAAAAGTCTTACACAGGATTTACCCCATTCTATACGTAAATTTTCACAATCTAATCCGTTTTCTAATGCTGTTTGGTATGTTTCGTTTGTTTTGGTGTTGTCTTTCTCAATGGAGAATACTTCTCCCAATATATAATATGCCGGCAGCATTTGTTTGTTATGTTCAATAGTTTTTTGTGCATATAATTTAGCATCGGAGTATGCGGATTTTATAAGTTTTAGGTTTGCATATTCGTATAAACTGCTTTCATTTGGTGCAACTTTTATTAAAAATTTTAATTTTTCTTCCGCTTTATCGTACTGTCCCAGTCGGACTTCCATAACTGCAGATAGAAGTATTGCGGTAAAATTATATTTGTTAATTTGAGAAGCCAGTATAAATTTATCTTTGGCGTGTGCATATTTTTTTAAGCGCATCAATGCCATTCCCCATCCGGTTTGGACATCGGTGTTCATCGGAGTATTTGCATCAGCTTGTTCAAAAGCTTTTATCGCATCTTCGTACCGTCTTGTGGTAATCAAGCACATCCCCAGTCGCAGCCAAATTTCTTTATCTTGAGAATTTATATCTGCTGATTTTTCATAAAATTCAACGGCTTGTTCAAATTTATATTGAGCTTCTGCAATTTTGCCTAAGTACTTGTAGGCTCTTGCATCTTGGTTTGAAATTTCCAAGGCTTTATATAAGAATTCCTGAGCTTTGTCAAATTGTCTTTTTTCAAACATTTTTTGTGCTTGGTTGACATAAGCAACTCCGGGCATTGATTGTACAATAGAGTCTTGTTTATATTTATCAACACTGTGGCTTAAATTTTTTATTGTGTCTATCAGGTGTTTTAATCTGTTAAACAATCCGCTACCTCTCTGAATGCTCCGTCACCGGAATTATTTTCAGTTATCTGAATCCCCTTAACGGCTTTAACTTTTTTATGTGCTTTTGGAACAGTAATTTTGTATTTTGAATATTCTAAACACTCTAAATCGTTTATATCATCTCCAATGTATACAAATTCTTCAGGTGAAAGCTTGTATTTGTCAATTATAGATTTAAGAACCTCTATTTTTACTCTGATTGCTTGGTGAACTTCGCAAAGTTCAAGTTTTTTGGCAATAATTTCAATTGCGGGATTTTTTTCACCTGAGATTATTCCAACGTCAATGCCGCTTCGTTTTAATATGTATATTCCCATAATATCTTTGAAATTCAGCTTTCTTGATGTTACAAAATTATCATCAATATAAATATTGTTATCCGTCATTATTCCGTCAAAATCGGTGATTACCATTTTTATGGTTTTTGGAAGTTTTAGCTTTGCCATAAAATTTTCTAAAGTCCCTATATTAACAAACTAAAAATTATTTGGTATAATTATACCATAATAAAAAGATTGAGAGTGTAAAAGTAATAAATGTTTTCATATTTTTATATCATAAATATTTGCGTCATTATTGTGTTTGTTAGTTTGTTTTTTATAACAAAAAAAACAAATAAGCGTTGGTCAAAAATTAACGATTATCTTGGAAAAGTAACAACAACCGTTGATTCTATTCGTTACGGAAATTTGTCCACAAAAATTGAAAAAATAGAACATCCGACATATCAAAATGTCACTGACAGTATTAACAGAATGGTAGAAACTCTCAATGATCGTGAAAAAATGATTATAGAGTATCAGGCAGAGCTTATGCGCCAAAATAAGCTTTTGGAATCTGTTATAAATTCTCTGTCAGACGGGATTTTGATTATAAATGAAAAATTTGAAATATTGAGGGCAACACCTAAAATATTAAAGTGGTTTGGAATTCGTAAAGGGAAAGATATTTTAGGTAAAAATGTGTTTGAGTATATTCAACCTTTGAAGGATGAAGAATTTGAAGTTACTAATCTTGATAATATGGAAATATTTATCAAACATACCCCGACAAATAATTTTATTGTCAGTTCGCAAGCCCTGTCATCATTTGATAAAAAGCGGTTTGTAATGATTATAAAAGATATAACAAATGAACGTGAAATAGAAAAACTTAAAGAAGACTTTGTTGCAACTCTTACACATGATCTTAAAGTGCCTATTGTTGCGGCATCTAATATGATTGATTTATTTTTGGCAAATAAATTTGGCGATATATCCGAAAAACAAAAATTTGCGCTTGATAATATGAAAGCGTCAAATAACAGTTTATTAGAACTTGTACAAATTCTTTTGGAAACATATAAACTGACAGAGCAAGGTTTAAAACTTGTTAAGGAAGATATTGATGTAAATAGTTTTATACAAAAAATTGCAGAAGAGATGGAGCCGCTTGCAAATGCAGCAAAGCTTGAAATTATTTTTAATCCCAACGGCTCAAATCCGCATATTAAGGCGGACATTACACAATTAACAAGAGTAATAAAAAATCTTATTTCTAATGCGGTTGATCATAGTAATTCTAAAAAACCGATAGAAATTGAAGTGGAAAAAACTTCAAAATACCTAACTATTTGTGTGATTGACTACGGTCAGGGAATAAGTCAAGATGAATTAAAAATGATATTTAACAAATATTATTCCGCTGCAAAAAAGCTTCGAAAAGTCGGAACAGGTTTGGGTTTATACCTCTCCCAGCAAATAGTGGAAGCTCATGGGGGGGAAATCAGCGTGAACAGTGAAGAAAACATTAAAACGGAATTTTGTGTAAAGCTGCCTGTTTAAAAGCCTTTTAGGCTTTTGTAAATTTATATATACTTTAACTTAATATTTGAGCAAAAAATATTTTTTTTTCGATTTAATTCTGTTATAGTAGTGGAAACTATCTCAATAATAGCGAATTGAAAAAGGTTAAAAATGACTGAATACATACTGAAACAAACAAAAGAAGAAACTTCGCAAAAAATCAGAAAAATGTATGTTTCTTCTCCTTATAGCAGGGTTCAGGATATAGAAGAGAGATTAAGATTTATTTTTGAAGAAGAATTGGATTCGGAAGGATCTGTTTTAGTAAGTTATAAATCTGAAGTATTATCAAGACTTGCAAAATACATATCAGGTCATATCAACAGGCCTGCTTCCATCGGGATTGCAGGTGAAACCGCAAGCGGTAAATCAACGATAACTCTTGATATAATTGATACAATAAAATCTTTCGCAATCGAATTTGATATAGAAAATGCTATAACAAGAGTGAATACGGATGATTATTATTATGACAGATCGGATATGGTAAAAGCTGCGGGAAGTTTTGCTGAATTTGCAAAGAATTATGATCTTGATGTTCCGCAAGCTCTTGAATTGGAGTTGATGAGCGGGCATATTAAGCAATTGTTAAGCGGGCAATCCGTATATTTGCCAAAGTATGATATGTCAGGAACCGCAATAAGATACGATAATCATACTCTTGCTCATCCGGCAAAAATAATTATATCGGAAGGTTTATTTACTTTGACCGAAAAAATAAAAGATGCTTTTGATTTTAAGATTTATGTAGACGTTGCACAAAAAGTCCAAAAAGAAAGATTCTTTATTCGCGCACAAGAAAGAGATTTGGGCGAATCAGCTAAAGGAATTTATAAAAATGCTTCTCAAAAAGCAGAAATTTACATAAAGCCTTGCAAATCTGAAGCGGATATAATTCTTTCAGGCGAGGCTGTGCGTGCCAGATACAAAGCATTTTTAAATAAAATTATTTCAATTGTTCAACAAGAAAATTTTAGAAATAAAGTTATAATATAAAATTCTATTTGTTTATTTTTCTTGTCCCGTAAGACCATTCGCTGATTGAAAACAGTTTTATTGCGTCTATTTTCATAATGTTTTGTTTCTCGCTAACGGGAATATACATGATACTTGTTTTTTTCTTTGTGTTAATAGGAACTCCCAATGCTTTTCCCACTTCATGCTGCATTACTTTTGAGATGTAATCTCTGTCTAAATTTTTGAATGAATTATTCTCGGATGCAATATTTATTTCTGATTTTGTTATGGAATTTCCGTTTGAAGAAATTGTTGTATTTGATATCGGGCTGTCAGCACTTGATGCGCTGTCAGAAAAAATTACATCAATATCTGCGGGTCCTTGTTGGAGGTAATTGAATTTTATATGTCCGGCACTGACATTTTGCCACCTTTGAAATGCGGATTTCATCATAGAAGCTGCTGATTTATTGTCTTCAGGTATATAAACGCTGATTGTTTGTTTTTCCCAGTGTGGGCGTTGTTCAATTTCTCTTGCATAAACGTTGGAAAAGCTTGCAGCAATCAGGATTATCATAAATGTAATTATTTTTTTTATCATAAAATATCTCCTTTATGGGCATTATACTTTATCATCATTTTGTTTGCAAGTCATAAAAATTTGATAATGTTTTAAAATTGTGATAAAAACATAGTATGAATGAAAAAGAAAAAATGATAAAAGGTGAATGGTATTTTCCTGAAGATGAAACTTTAAAGCAAGACAGAATAAGGGCAAAATCTCTTTGTTATAAATATAATTCCCTTTCGAGTGAGCAACGAAAAGAAAAATTAGAGATTTTGAGAGCTTTATTGGGAAATTCCGGTACAGAACCTGTGATTGAGCCGAATTTCTTTTGTGATTACGGTTATAATATATTTTTTAACGGGTTTGTTTATATAAATCACAATAGTGTATTTTTGGATTGTGCAAAAATAGAGGTAGGGAATAATACGGTTATCGGTCCAAATTGCGGATTTTATACGGCAATACACCCTTTGAATGCAAAGGAACGAATGAAGGGTATAGAAAGTGCAAAACCCATACAAATCGGTTCAGAGGTTTGGATAGGCGGTGGAGTTACTATTTTGCCGGGGGTAAAAATTGGAGACAGAGCTGTTATCGGTGCAGG
>CAMOQI010000084.1 GCA_946622835.1 uncultured Candidatus Melainabacteria bacterium | reverse complement strand
TGACAAAACGCCGGACTTCAAGCCGGACAAGGTGGAAGCCATGGATTTGAGCTACGCTATTGATAATCTGTTAAATGATGAGGAACGCAACCTGGTCTATTTGAAATACACCTATAAGTTTAAGGTCAGCGAGATTGCCAGAATGTATGAAACTACGGATTATTTCATTAAGAAAAAGCTGAATACAGCCATCGAAAAGCTGAAAGAGTATGTGGACAAGGAGGACTAATATGAGCGTATTTGAAGAGGCTTGTTATTTATCCAATCAGCGCTGGATTGCATCCTTTCCTGCGGAATTTGAGGCAATCGAATTCAGCAAACAGCATGAAAAAAGAATGCGTATTCTTTTTGATAAAATGAGAAGGGATAAGTATCACCGCTTTACCAAGAGGGCAACGATTGCCTTGATTGCAGCAATACTCATCATTTCAATGACAATTACGGCGTTTGCTATCCCCGCTTCCAGGGACTATATTATTCATAAGTTTTTTGACCACTCAACCTATACGGCTGCCGAAGGTGAACATAACGAGGTTGGTGAAATTACTATAGGGTACATCCCCGAAGGATTTGAAATAATTGACCAATATAAAGCCGAAAATGTTGCTTATTATGAATATCAAAACAAGCAAAAAGATTGGTATCAAGTGAAAAAAACGTCAGTGGGTTCAACTGCTGACTTTGATACCGAGAAACAAAAGTATGAGAGTGTCACAAAGAATGGAATTGTATATATCATATATATAGATAATAACAGTATAGGATGTATATGGAACAACGTAAAGTACACATACATTATTACCGGTAATATTTCAAAGGAATTAATACTGAAAATTGCATATTCAGTTAATTAAAGAGAACGGGCATATATGCCCGTTCTTTTTTTAAAAAGATGTTTTTTTGGTGATTATGTAATTTAGGGGGGATTTTGCAAAAGAGGAAATTAGCACCACCCTGCAAAAACTCCTAAAAATATAAAAGAGGTAAAAAGGAATGTTAAAGAAATCAATCAGTGTATTAATGGCATTATTAATGGTTGTGTCTGTATTTGGTATCAGCTTCAGCGCTGTTGCAGATACTGCAGATGAGGAACCGACTAGGTATAGCGTTATTTCAAACTGCACTTATGAAATAAGCGTTAGCGGATTAAAGGCAACTTGCACGGGTTCACTAACAGCACAGTATTCTACTACTGTAAAAATTAAACTTGAACTTCAGAAAAAGAGTAGCGGTACATACTCAACAGTTAAAACATGGGAGGACAGCAAAACAGGTAGAAGCATTGCTTTAACAGGTTCTAAAGTGATAAATCCCCTCAGCGATTATAGATTAAAAGCTACCTTTACTGCAGGGAGTGAAACGGTTACTCGTTATGCTTATCCGTAATCCTTAATTAAAAACGCTAATTTCCTCGGCGGCAGGGCTCACGCTCTGCCGTTTTTTATCGCATGAATTCTTTATACGCAGTATACTTGCCGTTAAAATCCGGTCCCTTGCCGCGCGCAATAGAAATCGTGTCGCCATTCGTCATCACAACAAACTGATTTCGCTTATACTTTAGGATATAATCAAAGTTTACTAAAAAGCTGTTATGCGGAATTAAAAACTTAACGCTATGCAAATGCTCCTTCCAAAAGGTCATGGAATGGTTGGAAAAATAAGTATTTGTTCGTGTTACAACCCTTGTTTTTCGGTTTTCTATTTCTATGTAGATTATTTCGTTTTTACAAATGCGCACCTTGGCGCCGTCGTCTTTAAAGTCGAAGCAAATTGTTTCATTATCCACCCGACGAATTGCCTCACGAAGTCCCGCAAAAAATCTTGCCTCCGTATACGGCCTTTTATAATATCGTACCGCCTGAACGTCAAAGGAATCATCCAGGCTTTTCGCTTGGGAAGAGGTATAAATAAGCTTAATATATGGAATGGATTTCGTCAGTATTTTCCCGAGCGTAATGCCGTTAATGTCCTCCATGCCGACCTCGATAATAGCGATATCAAATCGGATGCTACACGCGGCAACATCCACCGGGCTGTAAAACACAATGGGCTCCAAATTCATATATGTTTTCTTACAGAACGCTTTAACAAGCGCTTCCATTTTTCTGGCTTCGTTTTCGTCGGGATTACAAATTAAAACCTTCATAAGCACCTCGGTAAAAAGATTGTCTAATAATGTAATCCCGATGAATTCAAAAAATGGAAATGCGGCGAATCAGCGATTGCTATATGCGTGATGAAAGGTGAATTTTATGAGCTCATAGTTATAATAGCTGTATATCTCAAAAAGCAAATCAATGGATTGTGTATAGCCATCTGCCATGTCATATAGAGCTTTTTCTTGCTTTCTTATCTTTTGACATATAGCATCATATTCATCAATGTTATATAACCTATTTGTATTAACAATAGCGTCAAGCGGTTGAGTGTAAATGTTTATATTCGGAACGTGCTTTGCATAGCTTTTCCCTGCACGGTAAGCATACGCCATATCAAATAGGTTCTTTTGGTTCAATTGTCTTTCAAACTTTTTTAATTCATTCCTAAGCGAAATGCTTTTTATAAGCGAAAGAATATACAAGTATTCTTTTTGAAGGTCTTTACATTCTTCGTCATCCTCAAATTCGTTTAGGAGCTTTTTAAATATTTCAACATCAAAATCCATACATTTATCCTCTAATTCATTTTAAATGAAGTTTAGCACACTATAAGTAAGAATTTTGACGAATTGTGTAGGAAAACAGAAAAAACGGCTGAAATGCCGTTTTTCCGTTATTCGTTTAAGGTATCTATTAATTTGTTAATTTCATTAAGCCTTTCCTCTGAAACATCTTCTAATGTTAGTTTATTGCCGTTAATGGAATCAAGAAGCAAATCGTCAGCCGTGCAGCTAAGACCGTTAACGATATCAACAAAAGCCTTTATGCTCGGCGTAATCCTTCCCGCCTCATATTCACAAAGCGTTGACGGTTGAATGTGAACTGTTTTTGCAAGCTCTGCCTGACTTAAACCGGTTCTTAAACGGTGTTCTTTAATTCTGTATCCCAGCATTTTGCTGTCAAACATTGTATCACCCTCTGAAATTTCATTGTTCTAAGTACAATATCGCCAAAAATCGTAAAAATCAGAAAATAATAGCAATCCAAATGATAAAAGACGCAAAGAAACACGACAGATAATGCAAAACGGTAAAGAACTTGAAAGTCGAATATTTATTTAGAATAGTACTTATAGAATTCTACTTAACTCCCATCCCCACGGCTTTTCATAAAAATCATCATTAATAATTTTTACTTGAAAAATGTCACCAATTTTCACTTCATCATTAATATTATCAATCCACCTTTTTGCCAATTTAGAAATATATATAGAACCATAATTTCTGGAATCATCGGTTTTTAAAACTACATTGACTGCATACGGATTAATGGATTCAACTGTACAGTGTACTATATCACCCATTTTTAAATATGTTGTGCTTTTTCCTGATCGTTTTGTTAGATTTACAAATTCCAACATTGAATTAGTAACTTCTTTACTTCTATGTAACGATGATTCGGGAATATCCTGACAAGTTTCTATTGCCGAGTTAAGACAAGTAATGGCCGATTTTAACATACGATACATATCTGAGGAATTTTTAATATACTTCCAAAGCGTTTTACAAATTTTCTTTTGTTGAGTTCCTTTCCCAAATACTACTGTGCTTTCGGAAATTAATGCTCGCATAGCACAAATGATATGAAATTTGAATTGTTTATACTTTCTGTCTATTTCGTTTTTTCTGATTTTTTCATCGACGTAGTAAGCAAAATATGCTGCACAAAAATATGGATCATATGAATCTGAGTCTAAAAACAATTTGTTTTTATACGCATTTAATAGTTCCCCATAATACCTATGCGTACTATGAGGCTCATTTAAGAACATTGACAAGTATGACTGTATTTGAGTTGTAAGTGTTACGACCTTTTTCTTGATTACAAAATCGCTTAAATCATATTGCTTTGAGCGACGTTCATAATAAAGTCTATATTGCGGTTCTATAGAATCATAATAGTCCTGAAGCCGTTTGTGAAAATGCTTTGTTGAAATAAATGCTTCTGGTTTGATTTCGGTTTGTCTATTGGTGGTATAGATTACTCGATCGGATACTTCGTTATCTATTACTTCAATAAGTTTTATCATTATATATGAATTATTGTGGAGTCTGTCTCTATAATCATATAAGACATAACTTGTTTGGCAACCGTTTACAATTTGATAATCGTATATGGTGACGATGTCTCCAATTACATTAATGCTATTAGCCACTATGGTGATACCGTTATTCAGTATCCCAAATCGTTCTTGGTCCTCCGGGTTTTCAATGGTTTTTGCTATTTCAGTATTCACGGTATTATATCCCTGAAAGTCACGTACGTTATCTTCAAAAATATTAGTTAACATATTCCCATCACTATCTTCGAGTATTTTTACAAAATCCTTACACTTTACTAAGCCCAAAAAGGATTGTTTGACACCTTTTGTTTCTGGGAATGTTATTTTTTTATCCATTGTAAATGAACGAGCAATTTTCTTTTTTAGTTCTTTGTAAGATGTAATAATTCTCTCACTATCATATGGATGGAACCTTACGTTACTAAAGATGGTTGTGTCTTTTAGTTCCTTAAGTTCAAGATTGATTCTATCTTTTAAGTTATTACCTTCATTACAAACACCGCAACTGACATAATAAAGGTCAATCTCTGGTAGTTGTTTCATATCGACACTAAAACTATATATGATTTCTTTTATTCTTATCAAGGTTTCCATTTTTTCGTTTGTGGTTGCACGCTTATCACAATCGACAAAAAAGTTTTTTACTCCATAAAAAAAGGTGCCAATTTCGCCACTATCGAAATGCTCACTTGTTTTTGATTGAATAAATATAAATTTAACATTTAATGATTTGCTCCTGATTGTGTAAAGAAATAAGTTCATCTTCTGATGTAATTATTTTATCATTTATGCAAATTCCAACCCCATCTAAACCAATTTCACCAGCATCAGTCATAATGTCTGAAGGGTCGAATCTTTCGTTGGTATATTTATTAATGATACATCTGTTAGTAAAATGTTCAAATGCTTTTTCTGTAGCAAAACCTTCAATAGAGTATTCCTTTTTGTGAACATTAAGAAAGGTTTCTATTATTTTATTCATTTTTTCCTCCCACTTTTTAATTGATTAATAATAAAATAATTTTATCTTATTATTACAGCTATCTGGCATTAAGACAACTTTTTTGCAAAAATGTACAAAATATTTTACAAAAATAGACATAGT
>CAMOQI010000083.1 GCA_946622835.1 uncultured Candidatus Melainabacteria bacterium | reverse complement strand
AAATTTCGGCATTGGTAACTGCAAGGAATCTTCTTTCTTTATCGTTCAAAAGGTCGGTCAGTTCTCTGTTCGTGTTTGTATACTTTGAAACATGAACTACACCTTTTATATCGTGGTCTGCTGTTAAAATTGTTACCTCTATTGGTACTGTATCGCTGTGTTTTGCCATTTTAAAATCCTTCTGCTCCTGCTAAGATTTAGTATATTATATTTTTAAAAAATTGTCCAGTTGTAAAGATATTGTAGTATTAACTGGAATATGTGAATTGAAAAAAGAATTTTTATGATATTATGTTGCTCGGATGTAATTTTAAAAGGATAATATATGGCTAAAGAGTTGAGTTTTGCAGAAAAAATTTTCTCCATTACAAATGAAGAGGGTGATAAAGTCTTATATTTGTTTGGACTGCGAATTAATATAAACAGAAAATTATTATTTAAGCTGAAATATTCAAAAAAACGTATTGATGATAAAAAAATAGTATTTTCAAATTTTAACGGGAATTCTTTTGGTTGTAATCCGAAATACATAGCGCAAGAAATTCTGAGAAGAAAACTTCCTTACAAACTGGTTTGGCTATTAAATAATGATATAGACCCGCAAGAAAGCGGAGTGCCAAAAAGTATTAGAACAGTTAAATCAGTATCATCGTCTGCTATTAGAGAACTTGCAACCTCAAAATTGTGGGTTTCAAATGTGAGGCTTATAAAGTTTTTAAAAGGCGGATTAGAAAAAAGGGAAGGTCAAAAATATATTCAAACTTGGCATGGTTCTTTGGGTATAAAAAAGATTGACGGAGACGCAAATCCGACATTTTGGCAGCGTTCCACCTGGCATGGATATGAAGAAATTGATTCAAAGGCTGTCGATTATATAACATCAAACAGTAAATTTGAAAATAATGTTTATAAAACAGCTTTCTGGGGAAGAGGAGAAATTGTTGAAACAGGACATCCGAGGAATGATATTTTTTATAAATCGGAAGAAGAATTACTGTCTATAAAATCAAAAATATTTGATAAATATGAAATAAATAAGGATAAAAAAGTGTTGTTGTACGTTCCGTCTTATAGAGATGATTATTCTATATGGGCGTATAATGTTGAGTATAAAAATCTGGTTCAAGCATTGGAGGAAAAATTTGGCGGAGAATGGATAATAATGGTTCGTTTTCATCCAAGGGTTAAAATTGCCGCTTCAAGGTTGCTGCCAAACAAGGATTATGTGGTAAATGTAACTGAATATCCTGATATTCAGGAATTGTTGGTGAGTGTGGATATGGCAATGACGGATTATTCAAGCTGCATATTTGATTTTATGCTCAGTAGAAAACCGGCGTTTATATATGCTGCAGATATGCAAGATTTTGATGAAGAAAGAGGGTTTTATTATCCGTTATCTGCAACCCCGTTTCCGGTTGCGCAAGATAATACCCAATTGAGGCAAAACATTCTTGAGTTTGATAATGAAACATATAAGCAAAAAGTGGAAGAATTCCTAAAAGATAAGGGTTGTATGGAAGATGGTCTTGCTTCACAAAGAGTTGTGGATATGATTGAAAAAATTATGGGGTAAAATTTATTTTCTGAATCTGCCCCCATATGTTTCGTGTACATCAACAACGGATACAAATGCTTTTGGGTCTATTTCTTTTATAATGTCGAGCATTTTTGGCATTTCAAGACGTGAGATTACGCAATAAATTAAGTTTTTATCCATCCCCGAATATCCGCCAATTCCCTTGAGGTACGTAACACTGATATCAAGCTTTTCTATCAGTGCATTTCCGATTGTAAGAGCTTCATCACTTATTATTCTGACAGATTTTGAACTGTTCAAACCTTCCATAACCGTATCGATTACTTTTGATGCGATAAAATATGTTAAAATTGAATACATCGCGCTTTCCCAACTGAAAACTTTTCCGGCAGCTAAATATATAAATATATTTAATCCCATTATGAATTCGCCGACAGACATTCCTAAATTTTTTGATATTAGCAGGGATAGGATTTCAGTACCGTCTAATGAAGCTTCGTTTTTTAATATTAATCCGACGCCAAGCCCTAAAACAATACCGCCAAAAACTGTTGCTAAAAGTACATCATCTGTTACTTTATAATGATGGAAAAAAGTGATTGCAACTGCAAGGACGATGTTTGCATATGCGGTTTGAAAAACAAATTTCGCACCCATTTTTCTGAAAGCCAGTATAATAAACGGGGTGTTAATTAAAATAATTAAAAGCCCCAGATTAAATTTTGTAATGTGGCTTATTATCATTGAAATACCGATGATTCCGCCGTCAATTATTGAATTTGGAACCAAAAATGCTTCCAGAGCAAATCCTGTTACTATTGCACCGATAGTAATTACAAAAAGATTGCTGAAAATTTTAAAAAAAGAGATTTTTTTCTTAGGCGCTGAGTTTTTTTTCATAATTATTTCCTATTTTTTTTTCATAGATATAAGTTTTTCGAGGTTGAAAATAGATTTTTTAGGAGTTTCTTCTATGGTTTTGTATCCCAAAATATTTTCTAAGTCAGCTTTAAGAGTTGGAATATCATCGTATTTTTTCAAAGCTCCGTCAAGTGTTATGGAAACATCTCCTGTTTCTTCAGAGACAACAAGACAAGCTGCATTACTGCTTTCAGTCATACCAATTGCTGCTCTATGGCGAGTTCCGTATTTCCAACTGAGTTTTGGGTCATCTGTTAAAGGTAGTAAAACACCTGCCGAGATTATTTTTGATCCGCTGATAACGACAGCTCCATCGTGAAGCGGTGTGTTAACGTGAAAAATTGTCAATAATAATTCTGTTGAAACATCGGCATTCAGTCTTGTGCCAACATCGTGATAAGTTTTTGATAAATCATTTTGAAATACGATTAAAGCGCCGGTATGAGATTTTGAAAGATATTTGACCGCTTCTACAATTTCTTTTATAACATCTATTGATTTGTTACTGTTTTTATTTTTGTCGTTTTCAAAAAATCTTTGAAAGAAAGATATTTGTCCTAAATATCCTAAAAATCTTCTAAGTTCGGGCTGAAATATGACAATCAAACTTAAGGCAACCAAGCTTACTATGGTTCTTAAAAATACTCCAAGAATTCTCAAGTCAATAGCAATTAGAATTTCGCTTAAAATCCATAAAAATACAAGTACGAATGCTCCTTTTACAAATTTTTCGGAATTTGTATTTTTAATAAATCTTTGATAGAAAAATATGATTATCACCCCGATGATAAATATTTCAAAAATATTTTTCCATCCGAAAGCATCTTTAATATAAAGATGCCAGTTACCTATGAAGTTTTGAATAATACTAAATATTTCTTTCATTTTTCAACCTGTTAGGAATTAAATCGTGTGACACTAAATCTTCTAAAGTTTCTCTGCGGACAATTATTTCTGATTCAGAGTTATTTACAAGAACCATTGCGGATCGTCCGACTCTATTATAATTGGAAGCCATAGAATAATTGTATGCTCCTGTGTTATAAACACATATAATATCTCCTTCTTCCGGTTGCGGCAATTCGATATCTTTTATAAGAATATCTCCTGATTCGCAATATCTGCCGGCAATAGTAACTTTTTCAGTTTTGAAAATATCTTTTTTATTCGCAATTTGTGCGCTATATTCTGCTTGATACATTGAAGGGCGGGGATTATCTGCCATTCCGCCGTCGACGGATATGTATTTTGTTCCATGCGGCACTTGTTTGGAACTGCCTATTGTATAAAGAGTTACACCGGCGGTTGAAATAATGCTTCTGCCGGGTTCTAAAAATATTAACGGGGGTTCTATGTTATATTTTTCAACAACTTCATTAATTTTATTAATTATGATATCAGCGATTTCAAAAGTTGACGGGGGTGCGTCTTGTTCAATATATTTCACTCCTAAACCTCCGCCAATATTTATTTCATTGAGCTTAAGTCCGTAAGTTTTTTCTATTCTGGAGATTTCGCGAGCCATAATTTCAATTTCATCCGAAAATATATTGGTTTCAAAAATTTGTGAACCGACATGTGCGTGAAGCCCGTGTAAAACAAGATTTTTGTATTCGTTTTGTATAAGTTCAATGGCTTCATCTATTTGTGTCAAATCAAATCCGAATTTTGAATCCAGATGACCTGTTTGAATATATTCATGCGTGTGACATTCTATTCCGGGAGTAATTCTGAGCAAAATGTCCGCTTTAGTTTTTTTAGTAAGAGCTATTTCATTGAGAAGTGCCAATTCATAAAAATTATCAACGGAAAATCTTCCAACACCATATTCAAGTGCTGCTTCCAGTTCATCATAAGATTTGTTGTTTCCGTTGAAAAGAATTTTTTTCATATCCACTTTAGCATTATGTGCTGTGTATATTTCCCCTAAAGAAACCGTGTCAAATCCAAAACCTTCTTCATCTAATATTTTCATTATCGCACTTGTACAAAGAGCTTTAGCGGCATACACCATCTTTGTTTTTGGATATTTTCCAAATGCTTCTTTGTAATCCGAGCAAATATTTCGTAAGGTTTTTTCGTCAATAACATAAAGCGGAGTTTCATATTTTTCAGCCAATTCAACCAAATCACAACCGCCAATATCAAGATTGCCTTGGTTGTTGATTGTTGTTGTGATGGGTTTTAGAAATTGGTTGGTACTTTTGGTCATTAATTCATCCTGTTTTTATCTATGATAACACAATCAGACTAATTTTGAATACTGCGGATTATGTATTTAGTATGAAAAATATTTGTCAAAATCCACATCGTCAAAGCTGCAAAGCAGTCTGAAAACATCATCATCTTCGTCTAATCTTTGGAAATTGTATTCGTTGAATTTCCAATATTTTGGATTTATCCCCTTGACGGTGACAATATCTTTATCTTTCAAGATGTTAAGTTTTTTCTTGACGATTTCTACGGAAAATCCTACGAGTTTTGCCAATTCAACGGCAGTAATGCCATCTTCGGCAGCATATTTTTCGGGGGTTAAAAACATCAATTCCAAACCCACGGATTTTAACTGTTTATCCTCATCGTTAAGGTCATAATAATCCATATTCATATGATAAAACATACTTGGAAAAGAAGTATCCTATATATAAAGGATTTTGTAAGGGGCGGGGGTAAATGTATATTAATGTAGGATAAGTCAGATAAGTTCGTTACGGTTTTATTTATTCCCTCTCCTAAAGAATAGGAGAGGGTTAGGGTGAGGTATGATTTTACAGCCATGTAGGGGTGAGGTTAAATAATATCATACCCCATCCGCATTTGCACGGCTCATAAAATTCGCCTGCAACTGCTCCCTCCCCTATTCTTT
>CAMOQI010000082.1 GCA_946622835.1 uncultured Candidatus Melainabacteria bacterium | reverse complement strand
CGCATTGAAATTCTTTTCTCTCCCAAGGAGAGATAGGGGAAAATACGGTGAATAAATAAAACCGCAACGAACTTATCCGACTTATTAAACTTATCGGACTTATCCTGCTTCTACATACATTTACCACCGCTGCGCTCTGAATGACGCGCAAGATTTGACCCAAAATTATTTACCCAAATATTTACCACTAATTAAAACTAAAAAAGGCGACACCCAGATTCGAACTGGGGATAAAAGCTTTGCAGGCTTCTGCCTTACCACTTGGCCATGTCGCCTTAAACCCTTTTTCGTATCTTAATATACGCAAGACAAATTTTATTGTCAAGGTAAAAACTGTTTTATTTTGTTGTTATTAGATTTTCCAAAACTGTCTTTGCTTTTTCTAATTGGGGATCTTTCTTTTTTAAAATATCTTCTTTTGTAATTTCTTCTTCTATATCCGGTTGTATACCTTGCTTGTTAATATCATTTCCGTTTGGGGTTAAATATTTTGCTATTGTCAAATTTATCCCTGTTTCGTTTGGCATAGATATAATTTTTTGTACCATACCTTTTCCAAAAGTTTTTGTACCAATCAATTTTGCTCTTTTATAATCTTTCAAAGCACCTGAAAATATTTCGCTTGCACTGGCACTTGAACCGTCAACCAGTAATACTATAGGTTTTTTTATATCAATATTATTCTCTTGCGCTATTACATCGTATCTGTATCCGTTTCTACCAACAATGCTTACGATTTTATTACCGTTTCTTATAAATAAATTTGATATAAATACGGCATTTGGCAATAAACCTCCTGTGTTTCCGCGCAAATCTATTATCAAACCTTTTGTTTTATCCGTATTTTCCAAAGCTTCCAAAAACTCATTCGGGGTTGAATTGCTTATGAAACTTGATATCTGAATATATCCTATATCTTTTTCTATAGAACTTTTTACTGTTTTTATTGTTATTTCTTTTCTTATAATTTTTTTCATTAATAGTTCATTATCACGTAAAATATTTATATTAACAAAAGTATTAATGGGTCCTTTTACAAGATTTGAAACCTCTGCTAAGGATAACCCGCTGACTTTTTTGTCATTAACCGAAATTATAATGTCACCTGATTTAATGTCCGCAAATTCGGCGGGAGTATTTTCCAAAACACTTATAATTTTAATTTTTCCTGAATCACTTACTATATTTACACCAATACCTGAAAATTTTGAAGTTATAGAATTGTTTTGTTCTGCAAATTCTTCTTTTGTTAAAAATCTGGAATATGGATCATTAAGACTTGCCAACATTGTTTCTATAGCAACTTTTGCATCATCAGAAGTTTTTATTTTACCACTATATTTACGTTTCCACCTTGCCCAGTATTGGTTATTAAAATTTGGGTCATAATACTCGTTTTTTATAAGCTGCCAAGTGTAATCATAAAGTCTTTGCGGTGAAATTTTTGTCGTGTTTATTTTATTTTGTTCAATATTTAAATGTGGATTATGATTTGAAACATATATATGATTTACGGCAAATAAAGTTGCTGCAGTTGCTGTTATTACAATTAAAGCTTTTATCCGTCTTCTCATAGATATATTTAACATCAACGAAATTTTTTTATCAATATACTATTTTATAATAAATTAGAATATTACAATATTTTTTATTATTAAAATTATTTGTCAGAAATTGAACGTGGAAAAAAGACTCCAAGTTTCAAAAGGATAGAATTGATTTCTAAGGGTTTAGATATAGAAGCATACAAGTTATTCAAACCAATAAACGGTGTAAATTATTCTAAATAATACTTTTTATAATCTGTCAAAACCGGGTGAATAAGACGGTAAATTTTTATAGCCTTCATTTTGCATTACAGCTTTTTTAATATATTGGCTTGGTTTTCCTGCTTGTCTTCCTTTTTCAAGAAGTTTTTTTAGTGTATTTTCACGTTTTACAAGAGCGTTAGATTCTTTATTAGCTTCGGGATAAATTTTTAAAATATCATCCCAAACAACAGCTTCCATAGTCCAAGCATAAGTTTCTTCGGCAAGTGAATTAAATTCATCTTGATGAAGAGCCTCGTGAGATAAAAGTGCTGCTAAAGCACCTGCAGGTGCATCTTTATGTTTTTGATTTATGTATATGTATAAATTTTTACCTTTTTTCCATCCTAAAGCATCAAATGTTGCATAATCACTATTTATTTTACTCAAGTCTCTAAACTCTATTTTCATCGGCTTTTGAGAAAGATTATTTCCAAGGATTGCATTTCTTGAAAACATGCCCTCGGTATCTTTCAACATATCAAGTGCGACATAAAAAACTTCATCTTTTCCGATATCTTTATAGTTTGGAGTAATTTGTTTTATGTATTCGGGGGTATATTTTGCCGGATATTGATTTGGCACAGTTAAATCAGGTGATTTTGCAAAACTGTTTGATTGTACAGTTAATAAAATTACGGCAATTGATAGTATAATCTTTTTCAAACTCATAAAATCTCCAAAATTTTTCATATATCTTTATTATATCTATCTTTTTTTTAAAGGCAAAAATTTTTGACAAAACTTATTATTTCTTTAATTTTTTCCGAAAAAATTTATTTGATTAATAATTAATAAATTAATTAAATAAATATAAATATAATATAACCATAGTAATAGGCAGCAAAAATTTGTAGAAAACTTTTGAAATAAAATAATAACAATAAAAAATGAAAATAATGTTTGTAGAAAAAATTTTTGAAATTGTTAATAAATTGTAGAAAAAATAAAAAAATAAATATTCAAAATAAAAATTGTAGAAAACCAAGCAATTTTCTACAATTTTTTATACAAAAACAAAAAGCTGTCACTAAACAATGACAGGGGCAGGGGTGAGGTTAAATATATATATCATACCCCACTCGCATTTGCACGGCTCATAAAATTCGCCTGCAACTGCTCCCTCCCTTATTCTTTAGGGGAGGGCAAATCCGTAGGGTGGGCAAAGCGTTAAGCTTTGCCCGCTAACACCTCTTATTTGCGATTTAATCGATTTAATTTTACAAGTTCCGAATAAATATGTTTATATTCAGCGGTATCATCAATACTTACGGCTTCTGATATATATTCCAACGCCGTTTTATAATCTTTTTTTATAGTATAAAAATCGCTCATTTTTTTATAATATGCAGGGTTATTCAAATCATACAAAATAGCCCTTTTCAAACACTCAACAGCTTCTTCAATATCATTTTCTTTTTCTCTTACAAGAGCCAAGTAATAATACCCTTGAGCGCAATTTATATCAAGTGATATTGCATCTTGAGCAAATTCTTTTGCCAATTCGTAATCCTCTTTTAAAAAAGCTGTTTTAGCACCCAGAATATATCCCAAAATATAATTTTGATTGATTTGAAGAATTTTGTTTGCTAAATCAAGAGCCATATCATATTCTTTTTCGCAAATATATATTTCTGCCAAATCACTTAAATAATTAAAATTATCCGGATTTTTTTCAATAATTTCTTTTACCAATTCTTCAGCTTTATTATAAATATTTAATTCAGTATAAATTTTACTCAGGGTACTTTTTGTGAAATCATCATCCTGTAATTTTAAATTTTGCTCAAGAATTTCTTTTGCTTTAATAAAATCCTTATTTTGGGCTAATAATAAAGCTTTTAAATTTCTTGCCAAAATATGCTGCGGATTATTTTCCAAAATAACATCATTTTCCTGTTTTGCTTTTCCGTATTCTTTTTTATCAAAATAAAGATAAGCAAGCGCATAGCGATAATCAATATTATACGGTTCTAAATATAAAGCTTTTTGATAAGCTTTTTGAGCTTCTTCCATCCATCCGTTATAAAAATATGCGTTTCCAAGATTAAAATAGTAAACAGAATTATTTTTATCAATATTTGCAGCTTTTGAAAAATTCTTTATTGCCTCAACAAAATTCATATTTTCAAGTTCAAATAATCCCAAATAATTTAGTATTTCAGGATTTGTAGAATTTTTTCCGATTTTTGTAAATATTTCTTTTGCCCCTTCAAAATTATTTTCGTCAAACATAATTTTTCCGGATAAAAATATTACATTTTCATTATTAGAATCGCAATCTTTTAAAATATTTTTAGTTTTTTCTTTTTCACCATTTGAATAAAAAGCTTTTGCACATTCTATTTTTACATCTTGCGTAAAGAATTCATTATTTTCAAAATTTTCAAGCTCTGTGAATAATTTTAATTTAATTAATATTTTAACAAGATTTTTCAAATTTTCTTCATTTGGTTCAATTTCAAAAATTTTGTTTGATAATTTTAAGACTTCATCTAAATCACCCTGTCGTTCTTTAATTTTAGATATAAATTTTAAACAATCAGTATTATTTTCATCAATTTGAAGAATTTTTTCAAAATATTGGATAGCTCTTGTATAATTTGTCATTAAAAAATATAATTCACCAATTTGCAGTAAAATTGAAATATTATCATTTTCAAGTTCTAAAGCTTTATATAACAATTCAATTGCAGGTTTGTAATTTTTTTGTTCTTTTAATTCAAAAGCCAATTTAATAAAATCAATAACTTCTTGGTTTTCCATATCTTACTCTTTTCTATTCTTCAACAACTTCTGATGGTATATATAAAGGTTCTTTTGGTTTCACATCCGGATTTTTTTTGAATTTTAAATTAAAAAACTCTTCAAATTTAGAAAATTTTTTTGGTTTTGCCGGTTCTTCAACTTTTTTGTTAATAATGATTAAAACCTCATCTTCTCCCGCCATTTTAAGATTGTTTCTTGCAATTCCTTCCAGACTGTTATCTGATGTAACAACTTTTTTTTCGTTTTTTAAATCTTTATTTTTGGCTTGTGCTTGGTGTAGTAAATTTTCCAGTGTGTTTTCTTTACCTTTGTAAGAAAATATTTTACTTATATTTAATATTGCACCATAACCGATTTGAATCAGGCAAAAAATTAAAACAATAGTGAAAAAAGAATAATAAATAGCAACCTTTTTATTATTCTGCCTATTGTCTTTGCGTGAAAAATTTTTCTTTGCCAAAATAAAATCCCCTTTGTTTAATTATAAACCATAAGTAAATGTGTTACAAAAATATTTTTATAAATTTACAATTTAAAATTTGTAAAGAATTTAAATTGATTTCTCATAAGAGCATTATTATCATCATATGTAGCATTTGCACCAAAATCAATACGTAATCTGTCAAAATCTTTTTTACCAAAGGGGTTTATAGATAAAACCAATTCAGCCTTTTTTCTATTGCTGGTTATATCGGTTGAAAAAATTTCTTTGATTGTACAATATTGATTAAGTTTTAATTCGGGTGAAAAATCAAATTTATCATTATA
>CAMOQI010000081.1 GCA_946622835.1 uncultured Candidatus Melainabacteria bacterium | reverse complement strand
ATCGGACGATAAATATCTACAAAACATTAAAAATATACGAAATTTTTCTATTTGTTTTATAATACTTGTAGAAGGATATTTGCTATGACTGACTTAACTAAATTTTATGAACATATGGCAAGCGGAGAACAAGTAAAAGATGAAATGCTGACTGTCTTCAATGAATTAAGTCAAGAAGCTTTAAAAATTACCGCAAAAATTAATAATCAATACAACACACCCGAACAGATTATTGAATTATTTTCCAAACTGACAGCAAAACAAGTTGACAAATCTTTTCGACTCTTTCCTCCATTTTACACGGATTGCGGTAAAAATATAACCGTCGGGAAAAATGTGTTTATCAATGCCTGCTGTAAATTTCAAGACCAAGGCGGAATATATATCGGAGACGGGGTATTAATAGGACACAACGTCACTCTGGCAACCCTTAACCATAATGAAAACCCGACAAAAAGACAATATATTTATCCAAAGCCGATAAAAATAGGAAATAATGTATGGATTGGCTCAAATTCAACAATATTATCCGGTGTGACAATAGGTGATGGTGCAATAATCGGAGCAGGAGCCGTTGTTACAAAAGACGTTCCGCCAAATACTGTTGCCGCAGGAGTTCCCGCAAAAATAATCCGACCCGTCAGAATGGATTAAGCCGGTTCTGCTGCCGTATCTTGCACGGACAAGCGGACTTTTCCCGCTTCAGGATTCATAGCCTCAATCTCAATCGTATTAACACCGTCACAAATACAATCTTTACCGCTCATTATAAGCGTTCCAAATTGCCCGAGCCTGAATACAATCGGGTTTTCTTCATTAACATCAACTCCGGTATATTCTCTCCCGTTAGTTATAAATCTCACATCTTGCGGTTCAAATATAACATCATTAATCTTTACATAATTAAACCCGCTTATAAGCCCCGGCCCTAAAACATTTTTTAAAACAAGTCTTGCTCCTGTTTCAAATTTTTGTAATGAACCCTTTTGGTAAATTCTTTTAATTAAAAACTCGGGAACAATCGCCATCCTTAACTCCTTTTTTTATTTAAATATCTGGTACATCTTGAATGTAGCCAGTAATATTTTAACATTTTTTATATCAGATTTAAACCCCCATGAGGATTTTATATTTCTATCTTTTTCCCAAACAATGATATCAAGCGTGTTATGCGGTTTTAAAAACTCATTGATAAGATAAAATTTGTCTTGAACATGGGTTCTTTTAATATATCTGCCAATTTTTACACCGTTTAAAAATATTGTCGCGCGCCTGCAGTTAAAATCCTCAAATGATATATATTTTGCAAGAAAAACATTCTCCTTTAATTCACAATCAAAATTTACCGTAAGCTTTGTCAGATACGGATTTTCACTTTTATAATTCTTTGTTCTTTCGGGCGCAAGTTTTTGGCAGGTATAAAATTCAATTTCAGTTTCCGGAGTCGTTTCAAATTCCACTAGCCCGCGCGGATTGTTTGTATCACCCGAAAATCCCTTATCAAATCCAAGATTTTGAACAAGAATTGTCAATTCATTAACTTTTTTTGTTAAAACTTTTTTATCCAATGGAATACTTATAGTTTCAGGGACTTCCTGCAATTTTTCAATTTTATAACTGTTGCGGTTCAAAACTTCTTTCCCGTTTATATATATGGCAAAAAGATGCCTTGCACTCAGGGTAATTTCTGTTAAAGTTTGCGGGATTTTTGCTTTATACCACACAAATTCATCATATAATTCACAAGACAGAGAATCCGTTTTTCCGGCTATCTTCGACCATCGCGAATAATCATAATCCGCATCAATTTCAGGAGAACAAAAATCGACAGCAGAAATTTTTAATAACTCCGGCTTTTTGATCGATTTGAACTCATTTACAATAAAATTCTTTTTACTAAATTTGTGTTTCAAATCAAAATATGCAACCTCCTGATTTTTTTCAAGAGCAATTGCGCCGTTTGGAAGCACATAATCCGCGTTGAAAATTATTTTATCACCCAAAAGCCAAGTTTTATCTGCCATTTGCTTAGTTAAAAATACAAATTCCGTTTTCTTGCCGTCCGTTTCAAAAGATAAACGCTCAAAATCTTTTTTATCCGCACTTATTGCTTTACCGTCTTTAAGATAAATATTTGAATTCTTATCCGACAGAATAAACAGAACTTCTTCATTATTATTTTGCAGCCTTGCAAAAATCTCAGCATCAGAAAATTCTATTTCACACCCTTTTAATCTCAAATTAATCGGACAAATCTTCATCTCATAGGGTCTTAATAACACATTTTTGCCATTTGGAAGTTTTACTTCAGAATGCTGCGAATTCATATTGCGTAAAAATAACCAATCACAATCATTAGTCAAATCTGCCCTAAGTTTTGCATAAATATTTTCCTGAAAGAAATCAAAATCTTTCGGTTCAGTCTTGGTAAAATCAAAGGAATCAAGAAAATAATTCAATTCTTTTGATTTGAAGAAATTACTTTGCATAACCCCGAACTCATCAATCGGTGCGGCAAATTCATAACTCGTATAAACCTCATCACATGCTAAATCCGCCCAATTTGTTCCTCCGACAGCCATATAATGATTAAAAAGCGTGACCCCTTGGGACAGAGCGGTTTTAGTCATTATGTTGATATGTTCATCTCCAAGCGCAGACCTTATATGTTTATATCCCATACCATCCCATTTATCAAACCATCCTGATTGCATCTCGGCAATAAATGGCGGAGAATCTTCTTTCGCTCCCCTAAATATTTCTTCAACATTATCCAGTGTGTCAAAGCAAAAGTTATCCTGCTTCCAATTTTGGTTTGGATTAATATACGGATATAAATCAAGCGCGTAAATATCAACACAATCAGCCCAAAGACCCGCAAAATAAGCATCATTATGAAATATCGGACAAGTGATTCCGCGCTCACGCGCCATATTATACAATTGACGCATATAATCTTCTTCCATAGTATCCGTTGCATACTCATTTTCTATTTGGAAAAGAATCACGTTGTCAAATTCCCTGATTATAGGAATTATATTGTCATACCACTCGCCAATATATTCCATATATTTAGGAGAATATTTATACTCTGTTCCTATACGATTTCTCGGGATTACATCTTCCATTCTTAACAACCAAAAAGGCAATCCGCCGGCGTTAACTTCCGCATTAATAAACGGACCCGGACGTGCAATTACGAATAACCCCGCATCTTTAGCGGCTTTCAAAACTTTTCTGACATCTTTTATTCCTGAAAAATCATACTGTCCGGGAGCTTCACTGTGATAATTCCAATTAAAATACATATCAACTGTGTTATACCCACCGGCTTTCATTTTCAAAAACCTGTCACGAGCCATTTTTTCACCCGGCGTCCTAAAATAATGAAACGCCCCGCTTTTTATAAAAATCCGCTTTCCATCTATTATTAGAGAATATTTATCAAAACTGATGTCCATCTCTTCTATTGTACAGTTTTTAAATTTTCGGTCAAATTGTTAATAGAGCTTTTTATATCAAAAACGGGCTTTGTTCTTTAGCAAAAACAACCTCAACCCCGCTTGGTATAAGTTCTTTAATTTTCGGAAGAATCAATATTTCAGACTCAAAATGACCTATATCATAAACAACGATTTTAGATTCCAACGCAGTATGAAATTTTAAATCCCCCGTCACAAAACAATCCGCACCATATTCTTGCGCTAATGGTATGAATTCTGAACCGGAACCGGCGCAAAAACCTATTTTTTTAATTGTTTTTTGCTCGTTATTATTCGTATAGCGCAAATTCGGGGAAACCCTGCGCAAAATTTTTGTGAAAGCATCAATCGAAACAGACTGTTTTAATTCTACAAACCGCACAAACTCAAAAGATGCAATACTTTCAATATCCAAATTTAAAGCTTCTACAAGAGTGTCTGTCGTTCCCCCCTGCGCTAAATCCATATTTGTATGAGCGCAATATATGTCAATTTTCGGAGAATAAAATTCGGTCAAAAACACACTCTTACAATCAATTTTGAACATAGGATGATGAGAAATAATCATATCGCAATTCAACGCCATCGCTTGCGCTATAACATTATCGCTCGGAGTCAAACAAAGCATTATTTTCGAAATATCACTTTTTTTAGTTTCTATCGCAAACCCGCAGCAATCCCATTCCTGCGCCGTTTGCGGCGGTGCAAAACTCTCTATTTTTGATATTATCTCATACTTATCCATTTGTAATATGCTCCAAAATTTGTCTTGCAATCACCTGTTTTGGGGCTTTTGAAATCTGAACCGCATTTCCTTTTCTGTCCAAAATTGTAACCTCATTATCATCAGATGCAAAACCGATATCAGCTCTTGAAATATCGTTTGCCACCAGAAAATCACATCCCTTTTGTTTAATTTTTGATTTTGCATTTCGCATAAGATTTTCTGATTCTGCACAAAAGCCCACAATCAATTGCTTTGTTTTAGATTTGGATAATTCTTTTAAGATATCCGGATTTTTAACCAATTCAAGCGTTAAAGTTTCATTTTTATCCTTCTTAATTTTTTGCTCTGAATACTCTTTAACCCTATAATCAGCAACGGCAGCAGCCATTATAATTATGTCGGCATCTTCAAATCTTTCATTTATAGCATTTTGCATATCAAGTGCCGAACGAACTTTTATAATATCGAAAGGGGCATCAACTTCTTTAGTTGTAATAAGAGTAACATTTGCCCCCATATCATTCGCTGCTTTTGCAAGCGCTAAGCCCATTTTACCGGAAGAATTATTTGATATGTACCTGACGGGATCTATTTGTTCAATAGTACCGCCTGAAGTTATAATAATTTTTTTATCTTTCAAAATTTGTTTATATTTAAAAGCCTCCTCGACTGAGGTGTATATCTTTTGAATATCACACAAACGACCCTTACCTATGTATCCGCAAGCCAAAAAACCGCTCTCCGGCTCAAGTATTTCAACTCCTTTTATATATAATCTTTTTAAATTTTCTTGAATCGCCGGATTATTCCACATATTCACATTCATAGCAGGAGCCAGAATAATCTTTTTAGAATATGCACAAGCAACAGATGTCAATAAATTATCCGCAATCCCTTGAGAAATCTTAGTTATAGTATTTGCCGTAGCCGGAGCTATCACAAAAACATCCGCCCAGTCCGCAAGTGATATATGCTCCGGTTCCCAATTTTTAGGCTCAAATTCATCTGTATAAACTTCATTTTGGGTAAGATTTTGAAGGGTTAATTTTGTAACGAAATTCAATGCATTCGGTGTTGTAACAACCTTAACCCGCGCTCCGGATTTTATAAATTGTCTGATTAAGTCGCAAATCTTATATGCAGCTATACCGCCTGTAATTCCTATCAAAATATTTTTATCATTCATTGTCAT
>CAMOQI010000080.1 GCA_946622835.1 uncultured Candidatus Melainabacteria bacterium | reverse complement strand
CAGTCAACTTCCTGTTACGATTTTGCAGGTCAAGCAGGCAAAAGAAAATTATGAATTGTCCTATGGGCGTTATAGAGTTGGTGAAGGTTCTCCGACAGAATTAAAAGATGCTGAAAATATATATGAACAAGCTCAGTTAAATTACTATACCGCATTATATCAGTACAATTCGGCAAAAGCTCAATTGGAAAAGGCTATTGGTAAAAATATAATTAGTGATGAAGTCATTGATTTTTCTACTCCGTAACATAACTTTACAAATTAAGAATAAAAAGTCAATTTTTTTCTTTTTACATACTTTATATATATGTAAGATATAAGAGAGAGATTAAATATTATGTTAGCAACATCACAACAAGCTTTTGGAACTATAACTCGCAGAACTTCAGCGAGAAAACCTATTGAAGAAATTCAATATTTGAAAAGAAAAGATAGAAGAATGAGATTTAATAATTCTCAAGATCCGATATATTATGTATTTGACTGTATTGAAGACAGACCGGTAAGTACATTGGCAAAGGAATTCGTTAAAGATTCGTTTTTCGAAGTAGTAAATTTTGTAACAAAAATCGTTGGATAATCAAAGGAAAAAGGAATAAGGAACAATTAGGAAAAGGATAGGATGATGATAAGGCGGCTAATTAGCCGCTTTTAATTTGGTTATATTTTAAAATATGACTGTTTGCGGATAAATCTGTTCAACATAATCTGTCCAATCATCAATCGGGAAAAATCCAATAGAAAATTCTGCCTTGTTTGTTCCAATTTGCTGCAGTCCCGGAACTTCAATCGGAGGGCCCGCAGGAGTTGTTCTGGCAGGATTATCAGGATTTGATATAATGCCTGTGCTGCGCAGTATTGTTATACTTAAGCTGTTTTTAAATATTTCATATTCTGTCAGACCCTTTGTTATAATCCCAAAACCATTTGCCCAAACAAATCTTTGCATAGGTGCAGTGTTTGTTTTTGCCTCATATCCTTTTTCTTTTGGCAAATTTTTTCTTATGTCATAATCAGGATCGAACTTTCTAAATATTAACATGTTCATATCTTCAGAGGCTGTTTCTTTAATTTTTTTTGGTAAATTGAACTTTACTTGCCAAAGTCTGTTAGATAAAACATTTAACCATTTTATTTTAAAATTTAATAATTTTGAGCGTTTATCAAGAGAAATATCAATATTAAAAAAGTCGGTAAAAATGCGAATAGTTGAGCGTAGATGACCTTTTGCTATGACTTGTGAATTTTTTATCTGCGCTATTTCATATTCATCATCATAAACAGGTCCGAAATTATAGCTGTCACCTTTGTCTTTCGCCCTAACAAATTCAATAAAATTCTCATATTTTTTATTTTTATTGTATAGATTAATTTTGCCGTCAACAATTTCTAGGCGCATATTTGAATTAAATATTGTATTTGAATCAACTATAAGATCGGATTTTTTACCATCCGGGTTAAATTCTTTTAACAATGTGTATATTGTAGTGTAATCTTCAGTAATCGGAATTCTATTTGTGTCATTTAGTATTGCCGGAGGGAACCCTAATTTTTTTGATAATACTTGGGTTTCAGGTTCGATCTCGGTTCTTTCTACTTCAAGAAGTTTGTATTTATCATCATTTTTGAATGAAATTGTAAGATTTTTTTCCTGAGTTTGCCTTATCTCGTCTATAATTGTGTTGGCAATTTGTAAAACTTTTTTATATCTAATGACATTTTCTTCATGTACCAAGTCTGTTGAACATCCGCATATGCTGTCATGGGCTTGGTTTTGAAGAAGAAGTTTGTATGCATGTTCAATTATACTGTCATATTCTGAACCAAAGTTGTATTGAATTTTTGAAGCGAGGTCAAGCTTGTATGAACATTCGGTATTTAATTGTTTTAAGTATAACCTTGAAGAGTATGTTCCGGGCAGTATAAAGGTTTTTGAATTGTCTCGTAATTCATCATCGTATTTAGATCTAAAATTAACTTCTTCGAAGTAATCGAATATTGAGCCCAAAACTATTTCATAATCTTCAAGAATACTATTTATCCTGTCAATTTGCTTTTGAATATTGTCAGGCACATCCAAATGATCGGCTCCAATTGGCAGCAGTAGGGTATTTCCTGATTTTTTCGCAATTAAATCAAGATTTGATTTGAGAGCATTTGCTTTGTCAACAATAGGCATATTAGATGAAAAAACATCGTTAAAGTAACCTCTAACAAGGTTAACAGTGTTTATTCCTCCAAATTTGAAATTAGCTTTTAAATCGGGGCAACCGCGCCACACGACAGCTTTATCTATGTCAAATTCCGATAAAATTTCAGGTACATTTTTGCTATGCCCAAATGTATCTGCAAGGTATGCTACAAACTTTTTGCAACCAAATTCCTTTGCAATTTTAAGTCCTATTTCAAGATTTTTTCTGTAGCAGATTCCATCTGTTAAAAATTCATCTACAAGGCAATAAAATGGGCCTATAAATAATTTTTCTTCGGCAATAAGTTTTCTGATAAGAGGTTCTTTTTCCGGACGCATTTCCAGATAATCCAGTAGTGCAACAACTTGTCCATCAAAATAAAAAGAAGGTATTACTCCGTCTTCAAGCATTTGTAATATATGATCAAACACTTTTAAAAGCCTTAATCTAAAGACTTCAAATTCTCTGTACCATTCTCTGTCCCAGTGAGTATGAATGTACGCGATAACTTTTTTCTTTTTTCTGTTGCCAAACATAAGCTTATGATAACACTATTTTTCCTTGTTGGCTAATTGTAAAGATTAGACAACAGTTGGATGTATTTAATTCTATGAATTTTTAGCATGTATTTCAGAAGAGGTGATTATGAAAAAAATATTATTTATGTTAGGGGTATTTGTTTTATTCGTGAGTTGTGATACATACGCGCAAACTAAGGTAGTTAAAACTTATACGGATATTCCGAGAGGATATGATAATTATTCGATGTATAATAGTGATTTAGCAGCGGTTGAAGATTATTTGTTTGGGGGAAGTTATAAAAACGATACGCTTTCTTCACGATTTAATCGTATTGAAAGAAAACTGTTTTCAAAGTGTTATCCCAACCTTAATCCTGCGCAGAGGATGAATAATATACTTGCAAACTATAGGGATAATGATAATAATACATATCTGTCCGATTATTACGGATCAAACAGAAACCCTGCACAGCGCATATTAAACAGGTTTTTAGGGCAGCCGACCGGATTTACTCCGCCAATAATGAATAGTCCTTTTGATTACGGCGGGTTTCCGGCGGGAATAAATCGAGGAATATACAATAATCGCGGCGGTTACGCATACAGAAATGAAATGCCGGCATCTGCCGGATTTGGGGTACATATTTTAGATGATTAAAATAAAATGTAAAAAATATGTAAAGGTATAAAATTCACAGGATTTTGATGGTAATATATATAATGTAAAATTATTGGAGAGGTAAGATTATATGTGCGGAATAGTTGGTTATATTGGAGATAAGCCTGTAGTTGATATATTATTGGAAGGGCTGGAGCAGCTTGAATATAGGGGATATGACTCTGCAGGCGTAGCATTAAAAACTGCCTCTTCAATCAATGTGTATAAGGCTCAAGGTAAATTAGGAAATTTGAGAGATGTATTAACCGCTCATTTAAGTGAAGTTTCTCATTCAAGTGTTGGTATTGGGCATATCAGATGGGCAACTCACGGTGCGCCCTCTGTTGTTAATGCTCATCCGCATACCTCAAATTGCGGGGATTTGGTAATTGTTCATAACGGTATTATTGAAAATTACAAAGAGTTACGTCAAGAATTGGAAGATAAGGGTTATGTTTTTAAATCTCAAACTGATACTGAGTCTGTTGCGCATCTGATAGCTGATATCTATGCGCAGGTGAAAGATTTACCGAAGGCTGTTCATATGGCTGCAAAGAAGATTCAAGGTGCATATGCACTTTGTATTATGCATAATGAATTTCCGGATATGATTGTTGCAACAAAAAGAAATGCACCTTTAATTATAGGAGTTGGTAGCGGAGAATATTTTATAGCTTCTGATGTTCCGGCATTTATTAAGCATACTAAAAAGGCAATATATTTGAAAGATAATCAAGTTGCTGTTGTTCAAAAATCATCATCATTGCTTGTCGAAGATGAAAACGGCAAGCAGGTGACACCAAAAATTGAAGAATTACCGTGGGAGCCGGTATCTTTGAGTAAAATGGGTTACAAGCATTTTATGTTAAAAGAAATTCATGAACAACCGGATATAATACGAAATATCTTAACCGGAAAAATAAAATCCTCCTCGTCTGAAATAGTTCTTGATGAGGTTAATCTGAATGTAGATAGTCTTAAAAAGTTAAATCGAATTCAGGTAATTGCTTGTGGAACGTCGTTGCATGCTGCTATGATTGGTAAATATATTATAGAAGATTTGTGTAGAATTCCTGTTGATGTTGAAGCTTCAAGTGAATATATTTATAGAAATACTGTCACAGATGAGCAGACTTTAGTAATTGGGGTTTCTCAATCCGGTGAAACTGCGGATACATTAACTGCAATAAAACAATCAAAAGTAAGGGGCTCTCATATTCTAATTATTACTAACCGTCCTGACAGTGCAATGGCAAGGGAAGCTGACAGTTTATTGTCTGTAAATGCAGGAATTGAGGTTTCTGTAGCTGCTACAAAATCATACATAGCACAATTATTTTCGTTTTATTTATTGGCCTTGTATATGGCGGAAATAAAAGGTACTGTTGAAGAAGAAAAATTATCGGAGTTAAAATTTGAGCTGTTAATGTTGCCGCAAAAAATTGAACAAATCTTAACTCATAAAGACGATATTCAAAAGTGTGCGCGTAAATATGCCAATACTCGTGATTTTATATATATCGCGCGAGGGATAAATTATCCGACTGCGCTTGAGGGTGCTTTAAAATTAAAAGAAATAAGTTACATAAATGCTACAGGGTATCCTGCAGGAGAATTAAAACACGGGCCTATTGCTATGCTTGATGAAACGATGCCTGTTCTTTCAATTTTAATGAACGGTTCTGTTTATGAAAAATTACTTTCTAATAGTGAGGAGGCAAAGGCAAGGAATGCGCGTATGATAGCCCTTACAAATTCAACTGATAAAAAGTTGGATGAATTATTTGATGATATTATAAGGGTACCGGATGTTGCGGAATTTTTATCCCCAATGATTTCGATTGTGCCGCTTCAGTTGATTGCATATTATATTGCGGAATTTTTGGGTAAAGATGTTGATCAGCCGCGAAATTTAGCAAAATCAGTGACAGTCGAATAATTGGGGATTATATGACATCGATTTTATCTGAAAATATTTTCGTTGATGCGTCGGTTCAGGAAATTGAACAGGAATTGATACGGCGCTATGGCAGCATAA
>CAMOQI010000079.1 GCA_946622835.1 uncultured Candidatus Melainabacteria bacterium | reverse complement strand
TTCGTCGGTCAATCCTTTGACCTCCTCGCAACGACATGAACTTATCCGACTTATCAGACTTGCCCGATTTACTCTCCGAATAAGCTCCTTTTAACTCTGATTGTATATTTTGGAGCTTCGGCAGAATCTTCACCATAGTGAGAAAAAGTTATTTTCCCACCTCTTTTTATTGTAATAAAATTATTCAAATGATCCTTTGATGCCACTTTTGACGGCTTATAAGAATATTTATAAAAATTTTTATCGGTATCATTCAGCAAAATATATTTTTGAGTTTCAAAAAACGGTTTCTTCAATACTATTTTATTATCGCGAAAATCGGAAATCAACAGTATTTCATATTCGGGATACAATCTTTGAACCTCTTGTTTTGTAAGCTTTTCAACACCTAAAGTGTCATTTTTCACGCTATATTTAACAAAGTTCAAATCATGGCTATTTATGCCGATAAGTTCATTATTATATATAAATTCTGCATTTGAGTATATATCAGAGGCTTCTCCTGTTTTTACGTTTACATATTCATTGTACCCGCCCGAAGATTTAGCAATTCTGTTTTTGAATTCCAAATCGTTAGGTGTTGATTTTTTCTCGCTCCACACTGATTTTGCGGGGTTATAATATACTTCTTGACCCTCTTTTACATAATCATATGCATTTGCGCACGCGCCAAAACCGATTAATAAAGCTATTGTAAGTGCAACCTTTTTCATATTTAACCTCCCTTTTAAACTTTTCTGATTTATTATAGCACAACAAAATAATTGTCAATAAAAATTATCGTCCTCAGGATTTTCAACCCAAACAACGGTCACATCAGGTTGTTTATAAAACGGATTAAACCAATGGCTTTCATCAGCGAAATCCACTATTGCATCATAGTATGAAATCCTTTGCGCAATTTTTCTTGTATAATTTAACAAATCTGCCATAAATCTACCAAAAATCATAACAATACTATTTTTTACCTTTTTACAAACAAAATAATCCCCAATAAGTTTCAATTTTATAAAAAGATGTAACCCGTTTAGGCAGGTCTCTTTTACAAAAAGCCTTTTTTTAATATTTATAGTATAATTAAACTATGAGCACAAAATTGAAAATTGCTTTAATATCAGGGGTGGCTTTATTTGTATGCGGAATCTATACTTGGGGGATTCCGGCAATATTGAACAATGATGCAAACAGAGTTTTTGTTCAGGATAAAATCGAACAAACTTCAGGTTACAAAGTAAACATAGGCAACGCAAAGCTTTCTATGGGAGTTTTCCCGTCAATTTGGATAAAAAGCGACAACATTTCGCTGCTCAACGACGACGGAACAAAAGCACTTTCTGTCGATAATCCGAAATTAAAATTAAAACTTTTACCCTTGATAAAAAAAAGAATAGAAATTTCCCGTCTTTCAGCAGATAAAGAGGATATATACCTTGTTTATTCAAAAAATTCAGAATTCATGATAGGTCAATATCCTATAAAATTACCCGAAAAAACTTCCGATTTTTCTTTAGCCAAAATAAACTTAAATCTTGGGAATTACAATATTTATCTCAATGACAAAAAGAACAACAAAACACTAAGCTTTATCGGTGAATATCTAAATCATGGCAAATATATCCAAAATAAACGTCTGGAACTGGGAACAAAAGGGGTGCTTCATGCCGGTGGCAAATCAACAGATATTTATGCAGATATCGCAATCCATTTGCCAATAGACAAAATTTCGGAAGACAAGTTTCGCATAGATTCTGAAATTAAAGATTTTGATCTGTCTTCATTATCTGATTACGCGCAAACCCTGACACAGGGGACAATACGCTCCCTTAACGGCATTTTAAATATTTCCGCAAATACCGCAGCAGACAATTTTGGGCATAAAAATACAACCTTTAAGCTTAAAACCGAAAACCTTGAAATAATCGGTCAGGAATTGGCAAAATCCGTAATTTTCAAAGAACCCCTACATGCTGATTTGAACCTTGAAACAGTTGATAACGGAATTTTAATCAATGATTTTAAGTTAAAATCAAGACGAATAGATGCAACTGCCAACGGCAAATTGTATAATTTAGGACATAAAACCCCGACATATGATATTACAACAGAGGTAAAAAATACCAGAACAGAAGATATTGTTGCGCTATTGCCGGGAAGTTCAACCCTGACTCCTGATTTTGATTTCTACAAGCTCAAAAAGTACCCGTTCTATGCAGATGCAGATTTGAAATTACGCTTCAAAGGCAAAGGCATACGCCCGTTTGTATACGGTTCTGTCAAATTGCGCAACGCATATTTGATTAAACCGCTGCGCGGCGCACCGGCTAATGCAAAAATAGATTTGGATTTTAAAGATCAAGATATGTTCATTGATGTATTCGTACCTGCAACCGGCATAAACCAAAACGTAGATGTGCGCGGAAAAGTACGAATTGACGGAACAAAATATTCCGAACTTGATATTAAAAGTACCAATGCCGTTGATCTTGCCGCCGCACAAGAAGTTCTGAATCCCTTACATGAAATATTGAAATTCCAACTCGGTCCTGTTCCTATGATGAAAGCATCAGGTGTTGGAAATATTGATATGCACTCTGCCGGAAGTAAAATTGATCCGCATCTTTGGGGAAAAATCAATTTCAGCAAAGCCAATGTTTCTTTAATAGATCTCCATAATCTTGAAGTAAACAACGGCTCGGGGGAAGTTGTTTTTAACGATACTCAAGTAACTTTTAAGACCCATAGCGCAATCTTAAACGGAAAGCCTATAGAAATAAAAGGTGACTGCTCGGTTCTTGGCAAGCTCAACGTGTATGTAACATCAAAAGGTCAAGATATTAAAAAGCTTATTCACTGTATTCAAACATCCCCCATATTAACAGAGGTTCAAAGAGTAGTAAAACCGTTTACAAGACCTAACGGAATCGCAGATGTATTTTTACACATATACGGAACCGCAAAAGATGCGGAAAAAGTAGTGTTTAATCAAGATTTATTTGCAAAAGGAACAATTACTCTCCATAATTCAACAACCATGCTGCAGGATACATTTTTGCCATTTACAGCAGTAAACGGAGAGGTAAATTTTGACAAATACAATTGCGATTACAATATAAAAGGCAATCTTAGAAATTCTAAACTACACGTATGGGGGACAGGAACCAATAGCACAATAGACTTAAAAGCCGCTTCGGATAAAATTGAATTGAACAACGTTTTTGATACCCTTCATCCTAATATGACTCTCCCGTTTAAAAATGAATTAGGCAAAATTAATGCATCGTTTAATGCGTCTTATAAAGGTTCCGTTGAAAATAACAAAATAAATTACAATAAATTAAAAGTCGACGGAAAAATTTTATCAAATATGCACACTCAAAACCCGATAAAAATAAATGAAGGAACTTTCAATATAAATAACGGATACTTGAAAACCTCAAATCTCATCGGAACATTTAATAATACACCTTACGCTTTGTCATTTAGCGCAAAAGATTTAGACAAAGAGATAATGAATATAGCCCAAGCAAAATTTGACTTTAGAAATTTTAACTTAAAATCAATAAATTCAATGACAGAACAACTTAATTTGCCCAACGAGCTTAAATCCCAAATTAAAAATATAGCTGATATTGAAGGAAAATTAAATATCACGGGAACAATTAGAAATAATCTGATAAATGCCGATACCAACCTTGACGGAATTTCTTTTAAATACTTGCCGCTGGACGCAATAATAAAAGTTGCAGACGGGAAAATAAATATTCGCAACAACGTAATGTATTTAGACAAAATAAATTCAAGACTAAGCTCAATGCCTGTATTCTTAGATGGTAAAATTTCCAATATAAATACAAAAAATCCTGAAATTAAATTATATATAAGTTCCAAGCTTACTCAAATGTTTTTTGACAGATTCTTTAATTCAAAATCTGTTTATCCGGTTAAAACAAAAGGTGATATAAATTTCTTATCCCAAATAAGCGGAAACTTAAAAGCTATCAATGCAAAATCTACTCTAAAATTAGCGCAAAATGCATCTATATATTATATGGGAGCAACCCTTGCCGGAGCACCCACAGGAGAAGTCAGCCCCGAAGGACAATCAACAAACCCCATTACCCTAATTTCCGATCTGATAATTACCCCAAATAAAATCAAAATAAATTCTTTTAACTACAACCAAACAATCACATCACAAAATAAGAAAAAATCGGAACAAAATCAAGTTAAAGCTTCAGGAGAAATTTCCATACTCCCTGATAAAACTCTCGGATTAAAAAACTTAAAGATTAAAACCGACAACCCAACAAATGCACGAATTTTCAACGCTGTATTTAAAAAACCAATAATAAAACAAGGCGTCTTTTTGTCTGATTTAACAATAAACGGAACCTCTGAAACTCCAAAAATTTTAGGGTTTTTAAAGGTTAAAAGTGTTGATATCCCGCTTATGAATTCAACAATACAAGATGTTGATATTGATTTTCAACCCGATTACATAACACTAAACACTACAGGTCTGGTTATGACAAGTGATTTTTCCCTTGTTGCAAAAATATTAAATCGTCCGACAAAACCCATCGAAGTAGAGACTGCTAATGTGCAGATGGAAGAACTTAATCTGAATACTCTTGCCGATACCTTAAGTGAATATGAAGCGGATGCTACAAGAATTTCCAAAATAAAATCAGGAGAAATAACCGAACTTCTCCCTGAAAATACCATTATTATAAAAGATGCAAAGCTTCATGCAGATAATATCCTTATTAAAAAAGCAAAAGCAACAAATTTCAACTCACACATTACCCTCGATAATGAAAGAAATTTAAATATAGACAAATTTCATTTTGATATCGCAAAAGGAAGTGTTAACGGCAATATAAGCTACAATTTAAAAAATCTAAACGGATTAATAAATGTTGCTATCAATAATACCGATGCCAGAATCATTGCAGATCAATTCTTTGAAATGCCGGATCAAATATATGGAACAGTGACCGGCAATCTTAGTGCGTCTTGTACAGGACTTTCCGGGATTGATTGCATAAATACCCTTAACGGAAGCGGTAATTTCAAAGTCACTGACGGTCGTATGCCAAAATTAGGTTCTCTTGAATATTTATTAAAAGCAGGGAATTTAATCACCGGAGGAGTTACAGGTGTTTCAATTAATGGCATTATAGATCTTATAACCCCGCTTAAAACCGGTGAATTTTCCAGTATAAAAGGGGATGTAAGCGTTAAAAACGGAATTGCAGACAATATAAATGTTTATTCAAGCGGAAAAGATTTAAGTATGTATATGACAGGTAGTTATAATCTTGCAACTTTAGTTGCCGATATGGAAATATACGGCAGCCTTTCTAAGAATTTTTCCACTATACTGGGCAAAATTGCAAATGCTTCCCTAAATACCCTGTTTAACACTATACCGGGGATAAGAATTAATGATATTAATCCGACATCAACAAGTAATATCTTAAAAATACCAAATTTTGATAAACATAATGTATTAAGAGTCT
>CAMOQI010000078.1 GCA_946622835.1 uncultured Candidatus Melainabacteria bacterium | reverse complement strand
TAAACGAAAATGAGTCTGTTGTATCGGTTAATAAGATAATTAACCGTGATGAAAGTGATGTTACTATTAAAACATCTTCATCTTCGGAAACAATCGAAATCGATGATGAAGAAATCCAGCAAACAAGCTTGCTTGATGTTGAAAACGAAGAAGAAGAATAATAATAAGGAGAGAAAATAATGGCAGATGCAAAAATATTGGCAACAATCGAAAGGTCAGATACAGAACAATTACAAATTTCTGTTAGTGAATATAAAGGTAAAAGTTATCTTAATATGAGAATATATTACACTACAGATGATGGAGCGACTTGGCTTCCTACCAAAAAAGGAGTAACTTTTTCTCCCGAACAGCTTGATCTTTTAACAGAAGCTATTGAAGCCGCAAGACAGGAATTTATGGCAGAGGGGTAAATATTAAGTGACAGCCTTTGCGATAATAATAATGCTACAAGAGTAAGTTGGGCTTTTAGCCCAACATTTTTTAATAAGTGTAAAATATGGCAGATGTAATTCAAAACAAACTATTTGAACAAAAATTAAAACTGAAAAAGCACGAATCTAAACAAATTTCGGATTCTGCCCAAATACAAACACACAAATATGCACTCTGCCTTGTCAACATAAAAGCTTTAGGGGTAAAAACATTCAGCTATTTAATTCCTGATTATATGCAGCCAAAAATTCAAATCGGACAGGCACTTATGGTTCCTTTTGGCAGACAAGGGATGATAAATGCTTTTTGTGTGGGATTTAGCAACTATTTACCCGATGACATTAAAGCAAAACCGATTACAAAAATTATTGAAGAAAAACCGCTTTTTACAACCGAATATTTAAAACTTCTGGAGTGGGTTGCAAATTATTATTGTACGGATTTAGTAACAGTCTTAAATGCCGCAATTCCTCTAAAACTTATAGAAAAATCTCTAAAAACCGAACTCTGTGTTGAGTATGTCAGAGATTTTGGCGCAACAAAAAGGCAAATGCAAGTTTTGGAGCTTTTAAAAAACAAAGGTAAAATGAGTCTTGTAACTTTTGAAAAGCTCGCAAAAACGACCCGTGCAACCATGAAAAAACTTGAAGCACTCGGCTGCGTAAGAATTGAAGAAGAAGAAATCTATCGCAATCCGCTTGACATCTTAAATATCAACAAAACCGAAGAACTTTATAAATTATCCGATATCCAACAAAAAGTTTATGACGGAATTTCAGAACAAATAAAAAAAGAAAAGTCCCCGCAAATTTTACTTCACGGAATAACCGCAAGCGGAAAAACAGAAGTATATTTCAAATTGATTGATGATACCATAAAAGCAGGGAAAAACGTTTTATTTTTGGCGCCTGAAATTGCACTTGCCTCACAACTGACCAAGCGTCTTGCCCGCAAATTCGGAACAAAAGATGTTGCAATATGGCACAGTTCAATTTCTGAAGGAGAACGCTATGATGTTTGGCAAAAATTATACAAAAACGAGATAAAAATCCTTGCAGGCGCACGTTCTGCCGTATTTGCGCCACTGAAAAATATAGGACTTATAATAATTGATGAAGAACACGAAAGTGCATATAAGCAAACATCCCCTGCGCCTCGCTATGATGCAAGATTAGTCGCAAGAAAATTAGCTGAATTTAATCAATGTCCTTTAATTTTAGGTTCAGCAACTCCGGATATTTCAAGCTATTACCGCGCAACAAATTCAAATCACCTTTATGAAATGCTAACCCGTTACAACAACGCTAAAATTGCACCCGTTACCGTTATAAATATGCAAGAATACGGCAAAGCCGCATATAAAAGTTTAATCTCTAAACCGCTGCAAAGCTCAATTCAAGAAGCCCTTGATAACAAACAGCAAGTTATTTTGCTCATAAACCGCCGCGGATATTCAACATACACACAATGCCTTGCCTGCGGACATGTAATAGAATGCCCGAATTGCGCAATTCCAATGATTTGGCACTCAAAAGATAATATGCTCAAATGCCACTACTGCAATCACTCCGAATACTTTCCGGATGTTTGTCCGAATTGCGGATTTGACGGATTAAAAAATTCAGGCACAGGCACCCAAAAAATCGAACAATATATCAAAGAATTATACCCTGATAAAACTGTTGAGCGAATTGACAGTGATGTTCTTGTCAGAAAAGGTGAACATATCAAGCTTTTAGATAAATTTCAAAAAGGAGAAATTGATATTCTTGTTGGAACCCAAATGATCGCAAAAGGACTTGATAATCCTAATGTAACATTGGTTGGTGTGATTTCTGCCGATGCAAGTTTCAATCTGCCTGATTTTAGAGCATCTGAACGAGGATTTCAGCTTTTAACTCAGGTCGCAGGGCGTGCCGGCAGGGGAGAATTCAACGGCAAAGTACTTTTCCAAACATATAACCCTGAATATTATGCTTTAGAAAGCGCTAAAGCTCAAAATTATTCAAAATTTTATGAAAAAGAGATAGAATCCCGACAAGAATTCGAATATCCGCCATTTAGCCAGATTATTCGTCTTATACTAAGCTCCCAAAACAAATTCCGGGCAGAAAAAGCCGCACAAGAAATGGCACTGAGGCTTTGTACAATGGTAGAAAAATTTGGATTTGGCGAACGGTTGGATATTTTAGGACCCACACCTTGCGTTATTGAAAGAATTAACGGTTTTTGGCGCTTTCAAATACTTGTCAAAAATCGAATGGACGAAAAAGGGCATCAATTTATTTCAAGCTTTTTAGATAAAGTTTGCGCTCCAAAAGACATAAGAATGACAGTTGATGTCGATCCGCTGGATATATTGTAAACACAACTTCGTTTTGCTAATTTATTTTTACTCTTTACAGGAGAGATAATCGTATATATTACACTTCGTTAGGAAAAGAATTAGCTAAGAAGATATATTCCGTTATTTATTTTCAATAAACTCTATGTGGTATCCCAAAATATTTAAAATATCCTCTACCTCTTTAAATTTAATAGTATTTCTCCGTAACTTATTTGTTAAGTTATTTGGGGATAATTTTTTGTTTTCATACTTTTCAAATTTTTCGCACACAGCTTTTAATGTTGTAGCTTTTTTAGCAATTATACTTTTTATTTCACCTCTTATATTCATTTCTAAATTATAATTCATTATTGACAATTGTTATTATATTATGTATTATCAAACTATATAGTTAGGTTAATTACTATATAGTTTAATAATATTAAGATGCTTAGATAGCATTACTATGTACAGTTAATCGCAAGATAGGAAGAATTATGAATAAAGAAGATGAAATAGCAAATCTTATGCAGAATTTGGAAGATGTGAAATCAAGTTTAAAGATTTTATCGGCAGCAATTAAAAATGAATATAATCCTCCTGAATTGGCAGATATTGAAAATTCACTTGAAATTATTCAATCAAAATATTCTGAAGCGATAGAACAAGCTGAAAAGCTCATTGATAATTATCCCCCAACAATTTCTGATAATTAGTCATGAATTATAGTTGAATGGTTGACACCTGAATTATTGTGTGTTATTCTTACACTTATAAAGGGAAGGAAAACACATGTTTTATATAATCCGACACAACAAACGACACTTGAAAGGCTTGTTTTAAAGACAAGACGTTTGTTAGCGTTTGGAAAAAGATTTAAAGCAAGACCTTGAAAGTACTCAGGGTCTTGTTTTTTAGGTAAATTCATAAACTTTTATTTATAACAAATGTAAATTATAACTTAAAATTAAGCAATTAATAGTTTTTACAAAACTTGAACACAGAAAGTGAAGGTAATATTTATGAAAAAACATAATCATCATATCCGACGAAACTCAAATATAAAGGCGAATGCCCCTATCGTCAAATTAATGAATTTAATCTGGGGTTTGTAATGAGTTAATGCCTTAATGACATAGTTTGATTTGTTATTGAGGCTCGTATAAGGAAGAAGGAAAATGATACCAAATATAACAGCAAGTACAATTTACTCTACATTAGGAAATAACAGTTCACTCATACCGCTTGGGATAAAAGATATAGCCAACAGCTGCGGACTTACAACAGCCTCTTATCTTGCAGGGGATAAATTAGAGGGGAAAGACAGATTTATAGATGAATTCGGAACACAAGCAATTTGGCTTGGCGGGCTGCCGACATTCAAACATTTTTTGGGCAAAATTCTTTGTAAATCTAAAAATCTTGACTCAAAAATTGATGCAAGAATTCTCAAAAATAAACAAATTTTAGAAGCTGCACAAGAATTTGCTCCGACGCAAGAGATTAAAAACAGTATAAAACACGTTGCAAACAATTCAAAAGCATTCAAAACAATAACTCTTGCAAAATTTGCAGGCGCAACCGTTTTAACTGCACTAGCATATTTCGGATTGACAAAATTCAGACACAACTATACGGAAAATCAAATAAAAAAAGAATATCTTTCCAAAGAAAATATGAAAAGAAAATCCGCCCAAATTAATTTTTCATCAGCATTTGAAGGGGTAAATAAAATACAAAATAAGCAACCCTCTTTTACGGGATTACAAAGCTTTATGTTTGACCCTGTTAAAAACTTAATGTTGGTTGACGGTGCAATTACAGCAGAAAGATTTTCGCACTCAAGAAATAAACAAGATTTTATGGGTTATGCGATAAAAGAAGGCAGCTTCTGGTTCTTTATGTATTTTGCGGGACAAAAAATCGCAAATGCACTTGAAAAATTCTGCGAACAAAAATATAACAAATCTATAGATTTAGATGCCAGAGTGATTGAATCCAAAGAATTCAAACAAGCCTTTGCAAACAGAACCGTCAAAACTCAACTTGATGCGTTTAAAGCGGCAGACAAATCTGATGTTGACATTTATAAATACGCAGTAAAACCTGATAACAAAAATCTTGTTGTTAATATGGCAAAAAAATCCGATATAATTTCTATGCTAAAACTTTCTTGGTTTAAAAAGTCCGATAAAGTTGACACAAGAAAATATATCGACCTTGATGATTTGAGAAACGTACATTCAAAAATAGAAAAACTATACTCTCAATACGAAAATTCAGGAGAAAACATTGACGAATTTTTCAAATCCTTGAGAAAACTAAAAAGAAGTTCTGTAATTATAAACATAGGCTCTTGCATTGCTGCTTTAGGAATTATCGCTCCGGGGATTATGCTTGCAATGAGAAAACTCAGCTCCAATTCCGAATATCAGGTAAAAAAAGATATTGAAGAAAAACTTAAAAACGAAATGTCATAATTATCAAATTTTCAATTTTGTAAATTAGCCGGTTGGAGAATTATATTTACACTTTGTTTAAAATAGATTAACTGTTATAAAGTTAATCTATTTTTGAACAAATAAAGGATTTTTGGAATGAAACGCCGGAATATTCTGCAAGAGATATTTTCTTTACAAAACAGTAAAAAACATAAAGTTGTAACAATTCTTGGGATAAAAATTAAAATTAAAAGTAAAAAGCTTATAAAACGTATTAAAATAAAAAAGATCAATTCTGATTTTGAAGAAATATTATCGGCAACCGAAAATAAAAAATTAATACTTT
>CAMOQI010000077.1 GCA_946622835.1 uncultured Candidatus Melainabacteria bacterium | reverse complement strand
AAACAATTAACCCCGACACAGAGGGCAAAACTTGCAAAAACCACCATGACCGCATATAAAGGTATGATTAAATAACTATTTCACAACTTTATTTAATCCGTGAGGTTTATCTACGTTGCGATGTAAGCGCAAAGCATTTTCCAATGCCAAAAATTGTATCATAACAGCAATGCAAAAAGTTTTTACAATCGGATTATCGCATTCAATATTCAGATTGTATGTTGATTTAATTTGATTTGTGCGATTTCCTATTATAAATATCGGAGGGTTGTAATTATCTTTTATACTCATCAGGTTTTTTATTGCCGTGTAATTCAAATTTGAGTTTGAAATATACACAAGAATTGATCTTTTATTGTTTAGTACTGCAACGTGCCCATGCATAAATTCTCCTAAAATTGCGCAAGATGTGCTTATATAAGAAGTTTCTTTTATTTTTAAGGATGCTTCTTTTGCAAGTGCGTAAGAAGGTCCGTCTGCAGTTATTACAATATTTTTATATTTTGACATAAATCTTGCGAGTTGTTTTATTTTTTTATGCTGGTTGTATGTTTGCTCAATATATTCAGGAATCTTTCTTATGTCTTGAAGGTGGTTGTATACATCAATATTTTTATCCTGTGCGAATTTTAATGCTAGTAAGGTTGAGCATAAAAGTTGGGAGCTAAATGATTTTGTGGCAGCAATACTTTTTTCTTCTCCTGCTAAACATGCAACCTTATAATCTGCCGCATTCCAAATGGTTGAATTTTCTTTGTTTGTTATGCATAATGTTTTGACCCCAAAGCCTTTTGCTTTTTCTAATGCATTGTTGGTATCGGTTGTTTCACCGGATTGGGTTATAAATATGTATAAAATCCCGTTTTGATGTGCGATGGTGTCTTCCAGCAAAAATTCACTTGAATACACTGCTCGCGCTTCTATTTTTGAAATTGAACCGAACAGCTCGGCTGCATATCTTGCACAGTTATATGAAGAGCCGCTGGCAACAATTATTATGCGGGTAATATCTTCCGGCACATCAAGGTTTATTGTACCGTCTTTGCTTAAGTACGCATTCAAAATATCTTGAGCAATCTTGCTTTGCTCAAATATTTCTTTTTCCATTGACGTAGTTTTTCTTTTTAATTTTAGCACGAGTACCTTCGTTAATTGAATGCTTTATCGGCATAGCCGCTTGTTTCAAGATTAGCAGTTTCATATTTGAAGTTTTTAAGATTACTGTCAGTATTATCCACAAGGTATAAAGTTTGTGCCATTATAGCATTTGCAATAAGACTATTTTGTTTCTCAAATTTTTCTTCTATCATTTTTTGAATTTTGTCTGATTCTGCATATAAATCTTGCAGATATACCGGTTTTTTCCCAGACCACTTAACTTGTTTTCTGTCCAAATCGTTGGTAAAAGCCGGTTTGTGTTGTGTAACAGGTTGAATTCTCATATTATCCCTCCAGTAATTCTTTAACAAATTTATTTACGGTTTGCGGATTTGCTCTGCCTTGAGTTTCTTTCATTACCTGACCGACAAAGAAACCGAGCAGATTAGTTTTGCCGCCTTTGTATGCTTCAACTTGAGCCGGATTTGCTTCTATAATTTTTTGTACAATTTCTTTAATTGCTCCTTCATCAGATATTTGGCTCAATCCTTTTTTCTCAACAATATCAGATGCTTTTTCTCCATTTGTTATCATATCTTCAATCAAGATTTGTTTTCCGATATTGTTTGAAATAGTTCCTTTTTCTATTAAATTAATCAATTCTGTTAAATTTTCAGGGGTCAATTTTGTTTCAGTAATTTCAATATGATTTTCTTTTAAATATGCTGAAATTTCGCCCATAATAAAGTTCACCGCAGTTTTTGGGTTTGCCCCAAGTTCAAGCACTTTATCAAAGAATAATGCCAATCCCATTTGTTCAACAATAACGTTGGCATCGTATTCACTAAGCCCTAAGCTTTGGTATCTTTCTCTTTTTGCAGAGGGTAATTCAGGCATTTTTGCTCGAATTTCTTCAACCCATTGGCGTGAAATTTCTAATGGCATCAAATCCGGCTCCGGAAAATATCTGTAATCGTGTGCGTCTTCTTTTCCTCTCATAGAGCGGGTTTCTCTTGAGTTATCATCCCAAAGTCTTGTTTCTTGAACGACTTGTCCGCCATCTTCAACGATTTCAATTTGTCTGTCAATTTCATATTCAATTGCTCTTTGTAGTGCTGAAAAACTGTTTACATTTTTGATTTCTGCTCTGGTGCCGAACTCTTTAGACCCTTTTGGCATAATTGAGATATTGGCATCGCACCTCATTGAACCTTCTTCCAAATTTCCGTCGCAAACGCCGATGTATCTCACAATGTTTCTTAATTCTTCCATATAATTCCGAGCCTCTTCAGAACTTCTCATATCCGGTTCTGATACGATTTCCAATAGCGGAGTTCCTGCTCTGTTGAGGTCGACCAAGGAATAACTTGAGCCTGCTAAACCATCAGCTCCGGCGTGAACAAGTTTTCCGGCATCTTCTTCTAAATGTGCGCGGGTTATACCAATTCTTTTGCCGTTTATGTTTAGGTATCCGTTAATACAAATAGGCTCGTCGTATTGTGATATTTGATAACCTTTTGGAAGGTCGGGATAAAAGTATTGTTTCCTGTCAAATTTGCAGCGTGAAGGAATTTCGCAATTAAGCGCAAGTCCTGCCAGTATACCCATATTTACGGCTTCTTTATTTAAAACAGGTAGTACTCCAGGCATTCCCAGTGTAATAGGGCTTGTTAGGCTGTTGGGTTCTTGACCGAAAATATTCGGATCCGGTGCAAAAATTTTTGTTTTTGTTTTTAATTGCGCGTGTACCTCAAGTCCTATAACTACTTCATATTTATCTCTTAATTCTTGGTCAACCATATTTTATCTCCTTGTCTATGGTTTTTATTTTAGCATAAAAAATAAACGCATTATCTGCTTAATAGGTTTAGGCGCCAAGTTCGTTACAAAAATTAGTAAATAAATTTTATCGACTGTAAATTTCGTGCTTAGAAACAGTTAACTCAGGTTCTGTGTAGTTATTTATATAATCAATGGCATCTTTTGGGGTGCTTGCCACGTAGTATAAATCTCGGGTTATTTTGTTTGCAAATTTTTCTTCGATAATTTCATCAAAAAATTTTAGCAGGTTATCATAAAAGCCGTTTGTGTTCAAAATGATTATTGGTTTTTTGTTGTAGCCAAGTTGTTTTTGTACAATCATTTCGGTTAATTCTTCCAAAGTCCCGAATCCTCCGGCAAGTGCGATAACTCCATCTGAGATAAAATCCATTTTTTCTTTTCTGTCTCGCATCCCTATGCTTAGATGAAATTCGTCGCAATTATCGGTTCTGCATCCCATATCAACAAGTTTTTGAGGCATTACGCCGTATATTTTCCCTCCGTTGTTTTTAACCTCTTCGGCACACGCCCACATCATTCCCAAAGTTGAACCGCCATAAACTATGTTGTAGCCGCTTTGCCCGATTAGTTTGCCAAGTTCTTTTGCATCTTGATAGTAGCATTCATCAAGAAAATTGCTTGAGGATGCAAATACACAGATGTTATTTATATTTATATTTTTATTATTCATTAAAATCTCCGCCAATTCTGTAATATTGCGAGCAAAAGACTCCGGAACCTTCTGTTGAACAATCTTTTTGCAATTGTTGTGTGGATAATCCTGTTCCGAGCGGAGAAATTTTTCCGTCAATAAATATATTTAAACCGAAAATATCTCTGCCCCAAGTGTTTGGTCCTCTTAACCCGTTTACATCAAATAGCATAATAAAAGCAGGATGGTATATATCGGTGTTTTTTACATCCTTAATTCCTACAATGTGGTTATTTGAAGCGCGGTATAAATTATCAAAATAAAAGTCTTCATCAGGCAATACTTTTAATGAATTCATATAATGTGTGTTATATTTCTTTTCCTGATGTTCGTTCAATTCCGAAAGTCTCAGGTAGGGCTTTAACAGATTCATCATAAACAGTTCTCGTTCTTCATTGGTTTTTGCTTTGTTAAAACCTTTTATTATATCGGAATCGGCATGAGCATTCATTGCACTGAATACGTATTCCATTTTGTGAAATATGTGGTTCCACTCAGAAATATATGACGCTTCTTTTGGTGCAACAAATTTAGTTGGTATCAATAAAAGGCCTATTGCGATTATAACAAATAGTGTTATTGAATATTCAATTTTCCAAAAATGTTTTTTCATAGAAAATATTTATACCCCATTTTAATTATGCCATATCAATACGTTTTTTCTCTTCCAGTAATTTATCATAGACCCATTCCGGAACAAAGTTTTTGCCAAGAATAATTTGACCGTTCATCATATTCGGTGTATGGAAATCCGAACCTCCGGTTACAATCAGTCCGTATTTTTCTGCGATTGATGAAAAATATTCCACGCATGCCGGAGAATGTTTTCTGTGATATGCTTCTACCCCGCGAAGTCCGCATGTCATTAATTCTTTTATTAAATCTTCCGCAATGTCTATATCGTGCGGATGAGCAATAACAGGAATGCCTCCTGCGTCATAAATTATTTCCACGGCATCGAACGGAGAAACGGTTTTCCTTTGGACATAAACCGGAGAATCATCGTGGATGTATTTTGCATATGCATCCATAATGTTGTTTGTGCCGCCTGCATTTGTAATAGCTCTTGCTATGTGCGGTCGTCCGATACTTCCGCCTTCTGCTACCAGTTTTTTGATATCGTCAAATTTGATTCGAATACCTTCTTTTTTGGCTAATAACGATAAAATTTCTTTAGTTTGTTTTACTCTGGCATGTTGTTGAGTTTTTAGAAGCTCTTTAAAGTCTTTGTTTTCGACATCCATTAAGTACCCAAGTATGTGTACTTCATAATTTTTATACAGTGTATTTACTTCAATTCCTCTGATAATTTCGATTTTATCTTGGAGGTTGTTTTGCGTGATGTGTTTTTTTGCGACGTCATAGGCAAGTATATTATCGTGATCGGTTATTGCAATAGCGTCAAGTCCAACATCAACAGCTGTATCCACAATCTTTTCAGGAGAAAAGACGCCGTCTGAAAAGTATGTATGGATATGTAAGTCAGTCTTCCTTTTCACTTTCATCTTCCTTTTCTATATTATTTCTGGTACAAAAAATTCTTTTAACAGACAAGGCTTTACCTGAAATTAAATCAATTTCTACCTCAATTGCGTTAACTTGAGAGGAGTTTCCTTGTGCAACTTCGTAGCGTTCGGGCATAGAGGTTAAAAATCGTGAAAGGGAGGTTGAATAATCCATTCCTATAACCCCGTCAGACGCTCCGCAAAATCCGGCATCCGTTATATATGCCATAGAGTCAATAATGTTTTCATCAGCGGTTTGAACGTGAGTGTGCGTGCCAAAAAACGCGCTTGCGCCAAGTTCTGCGCAGTATCGTCCAAAACATATTTTTTCCGCAGTCGCTTCCGCATGAAAATCTATTACGATAATCGGAGTAATTTCTTTAATTTTTTTAATTTCTTCTGTAATTATTTCCCACGGGGAATCAACAAGATTCATAAAT
>CAMOQI010000076.1 GCA_946622835.1 uncultured Candidatus Melainabacteria bacterium | reverse complement strand
CAAAAATAAAAGAGCAGGAATATAAAGGGATTTTATTGATAGTATCTAATCCTGTGGATATTTTAACAACAATAGCAATAAAATTAAGCGGCATGCCGGAAAATAGAGTAATCGGCTCAGGTACGGTACTTGACACCGCAAGATTAAAATACGAAATAGGAAAACATTTAAATGTTGATTCCAGAAGCGTACATGCATTTATAATAGGAGAACACGGGGATAGTGAAATTGCGGCATTCAGCAGCGCAAATGTTTCGGGGATAAAACTTAACGATTTTTGCGAAATGCGCGGACATTATAATCATGAACAAGCATCCGATGAAATTGCAAACCGTGTAAAAAACAGCGCATATGAAATTATAGAAAAGAAAAAAGCGACATATTACGGGATAGCAGCATCCGTCAGACGAATTTGTGAAGCTCTTGTGCGAGATGAAAAATCAATACTTCCGATATCATCTATGATGCACGGACAATACGGAATAGAAGGAATAGCCCTTTCTATGCCGGCAATAGTCGGGCGCGACGGAGTGGAAACACATGTCCCAATCAAATTAAATGATGATGAAATAAAACGACTTCAAACTTCTGCAAAAATATTAAAAGATACCTTAGAGCAAAATTGTAAATAAATTTTTAACTGTTGTAAATTTTTGTAACAAACATATTAAAACTTCTAAAGATTAAATCCGAATATTCCGTAAAAGGAATTATGGAAAATTACGATTTATTATTTAAATATCAAACAAATTTCGTTGGATGCGCGGATCATAGTTGCGAAGAAGACCAAATACTGGATGACGACCATACAATTGATGATGAGGGCGGCACCACGTTGCCCGACGGCAATGGGGATTCTGATTCTGTAACCATTGACGGAAAAGATCCGTACGAGCTTACCGATGAAGATATTGAAGAAGGTATTAAAGCACAAGATGCCAACAAAAATGGCGGCAGCTTGATAAATAGTTTTGCAAAAGACACATTAGATAAATTAAAACAGTTGATATTATGGTTTTTAGATCCGAATAAAAAACCTGAAGTAAAACCTGTTGAACCGGAACCGGACCCGAATACAGGCGGCGGAGATGTAAACCCTGATGACGGTACAGACGGAACAGGCTCGGATGATATAGAACCTATTGATCAGAATTTAACACTATCACGCGGACAGGCTCAAAAAACAGTCAAATTAACCTCTGAAGAAAAAGTTTTGACCCTGACAAATCCGTTTGGGGGCGAGAATTATCAATATACAATATCAGCACGGGACGGCAAAAGCGTAACTGCTAAATTTGAATTTTTGGACAACGGCAGATTGGTTGTGACAGGAGATAATATCGAAATTGTTGCAGGCAAAAACCAAAAAGACGACATCATATTGATGGGTAATAATTGCGACGTGGACACCAACGACGCCGATGACATCGTCAGAGTGGGGTATGCAATAGATAGCGACGTTTTTAGCATGGATAACTATCATGACATTTATACCAGAGAGGATGAAAAAAAGATTAAACATTATCAATATATTACATATGGAAATACAATCAATACCGGTACCGGCAACGATTATGTTGCGGCAAGTTGTACTGACTCTACTATAGATACAGGAGAAGGTACGGATAAAGTTTTACATAATATCTATCGCCCTAACGTAGAAAATGCTGAATTTGTATATTACACTCAAGGCATCACTGAAAATATTGACGGAAAAAATGGCTGGGCAATGCAAGGAGAAATACCGGATTGCAGATTATTTGCTCTAATAAACGGATTATGCCGAAACGATGATAACGGAAGCATATCGAATTTTGTAACTATTAATCAATCCGGTGATGATTATGAGGTAATATTCAAAAAATACCCCGGTGCAAATAAAAAAGCCACTATAAAAAAATCAGAATTAACAAATTTTAAAGATGTTTTTGGAGATAGAGATACAGTACTAATTGATATTGCATTAAACAAATTAATTAAAGAAAATATTGATAACGATCAACGGGTAGAATGGATTGATGAGGTCAGCGGGAAAGATAAATCCTATGATGCCGATAAATCAGTTGAAACTGCGTTCTATAACACTATTTCAAAATATCTTACAGGTAGCGAAGAAATAACCGCTATTGGTAGCAATTGGGGAAATATTATGCACAAAGTGGGTATAAATAATTATAACTATAGAGATGAATTTTTAAGATTATGGGATGCCTATGAAAAAGGAACAGCAACCAATTTCCAAATTGGAATTAATGAAGATGATAACAAACTGGGAATTATAAGCGGTCATGCATACTCAGTCAGAAAAGTTGATACAATAAATAACTATATTGAGATAATTAATCCTTGGGATGATGCAGATTGTTTAAGATTATCATTAGATAAATTCTTCCGTTTGAATACCGATGTAATTATATATGGTGTAAATCTTACAAGTTATTTAAAGACCATATATATGCCTAATGGAGGGGATGCCTGGATTGAAGCTGCATCTGCAAATAACAATACATTAGCAGTGGAAATGGCTATCCAAAAAGTAAAAACAGAAGTGCCTATAGTTGAAGAAATCAAAGAAATTGAAGAAAATATTGAGCAGGTGAAAGCGCTATTGAGCCTTACAAGACCTAAAACCGTTGAAGAAGTCTAAAAGATAGGGGGAAAAAGTTTGCGCAGCGTATGGTTCGCAAAACAAACCGTTATGCAAACAATACGTTTTGGACAATGATGAAAAACTTGCTCAAAGACGATAAACCCGAAGGATTTGTATTAAAAGGCTCTATTAATATATTTGCAATTATAAATGCTTCACGTACAATTGTTATATGGCAGAAGTAATTCAACAGGAAGATAAGACACCGAGTGTATTAAAAGCAGCATGGCTGATTGCGGTTGTAACAATTGTGAGTAAACTCATCGGTTTTGTCAGAGATATTGTCATTGCAAATTATTATGGTGCCTCTTTGGTCTCTGATGCGTATTATTATGCGTATCAAATTCCATCTTTATCTTTAATTTTATTGGGCGGGGTTGGCGGTCCTTTTCATAGCGCGACCGTTGCAATATTTTCAAAACTTATACCGAATTTAAAAGAAAAACCGCCGGAGGCGGCAAATCGTTTATTTTCAACATTTATGAATGCGACAATTATATTGTTTACTGTCTTATCTGTTTTAATATTTTTATTTCCGAAACAAATAATGGGGATAATTATTTCGGGCGGTTCTTCTCAAATGGTATCGTTGGCGGCACAACACCTTAGAATTATGGTTCCGTTGCTCGTAATCGGAGGGGTCGCAGGGATTTATTACGGGATTTTGATAATTTATAAACAGTTTATGCTGCCAAATTTATCTCCAATATTGATGAGTGTTGCAATTATAACGGCAGTAATCGCTGCCCCCAGTGATTCAAAGGGGTATGTATTGGCGTGGGCAACAACGGCCGGTGCGGTTTTACAATTGATTGTACAGTATCCGAATATAAAAAGATTGGGATACAAACTAAAACCTGTGTTTGAATTTACTAATAATCCCGAATTTAAACAGATAGGAGAGTTGTTGTTTCCTGCGGTTTTGAGTTCAACTGTGGGACAAATCCATATTTATGTAGATATGTTTTTTACCTCATCAATTTCAGAAGGTGCGTGGACTGCTATTGGTTATGCGAATAGGATTTTCCAGTTTCCGGTGGGAATTTTGGTTACGGCATTTTTGGTACCTTTATTCCCGATATTTGCAAGACTTGTTGCGGATAAAGATTTTGACGGAATAAGGAATTATTTTAATAAAGGTGTTGGGGTTTTATTTTTTGGAGCAATACCTATTATAATAGGTATATTTGTTGTTGGAATGGATGCTGTGAGATTGGTATTTGAACACGGGGCTTTTGATAAAAGTGCAACGTTTATGGTAACTGAGGCTCTTTGGTTTTTGTCGGTATCAATAATTCCGTATGTTTTTAGAGATTCTATAACAAGAGTTTATTATTCATTTAATGATTCAAAAACTCCGTTTGTGGTTGCATTTTCGTCAATTATTCTGAAGATTTTATTGAATTGGATATTTATAATACAACTTCGCATGGGAATAGGCGGGGTAATGCTGTCAACATCATTGGTGACATTGTTTAATGCCTGTGTTTTGGGAATTTTAATATATAAGAAAATTCGTTTAAATTATGCGGTATTATTTAAAAATTTATTAAAAATGCTTGTGGCAGGGGTTATAACGTTTGGAGTTTGTTATTATGCAGCAAGTGAGTATGATAAATTTGTGAATTTGGCTAAAATTCCCTTTGAAACAATAAAGATAATTTTAATAGCAATTGTGTGCTTGGGGGTATATCTTCCGTTAAATTTATTATTTAAAATGGAATATGCAAGTGAGCTGTATAATAGAATTGCGGAAAAAATCAATAGAAGATAGAGCGATATAAAATTTTTAAATAAAGAGTTAGATTAGTAGTATGAAATTACAAGTAGGTCAGGAAATAGATAAAAACAGGGTAAGGATGGATTTTCGAAAAAGTCCTTCTCGACCTGAGAATTCTCCGGTTTATGAAATTGAAAAAGATAAAGCGGACGAATTTGTGACCAAGTATAATCGCCAAGAAGAAAGATTGAAGAGGAATACGAAATGGGCAGCGGGGTTGCTTGCTTTATTTGGTGGCGGGGTTGGTGTATGGAAGCACTCCTGGAAGGTTAGCATATTGGGCTTTTTAGGCGGAGGATTGGTTGGTTTTGGTATGGGTGCGTTGATATCTTCGCGTAAAAAGAATAATTTAATGGATAAATATCAGGTGAGGGAATATTCGGTAAGGAGTTATTTTTAAAAACAGGGGATTAGTATGGGAAATTTGAAACCAAGGACGGATGAAAGAGAGGGAGTAATAGTTTTGGGGGTAATAATTTTTTATTTATTACTTGTCGGATTTGTGCTGTTTTTGGGGTTTTTGGGTAGAATAACTTATTTGTGGGCCGGGGTAGTGAGTGTAATATTAACATTGTTGTATATTCCGAGGTTTAATATAATAAGGAAAATAAGAAAAAAAGACGGGGTAAAGGTTTTGGAGGATTCTATTTTGGTAAACGGCGAAGAAATAGAATTGGCGCGAGTTTTGGAATATAGGATTTTGAGAAAAAAGCAGAGTGTTGTATTTGTTATGAATAATAATCTTGTTGTGTATAGTGAAACGATTTTTGGGTTGCGGCTAAGAGATAGCGATAGATTTGTGGAATTTATGGTTATAGGGAGAGAAAAAGCGGAGTTGTTGCAAGAGTTTTTTGATAGAGTATTATATAAGTAGACAGAAACAGTGGAGAGGTGTCCGAGCGGTTTAAGGTGACGACCTCGAAAGTCGTTGTAGGGGAGACTCTACCGCGGGTTCGAATCCCGCCCTCTCCGAACTGAACGGGTTTTGGCGCAAAATCAATACCCGTTTCGCTTTGAGGGCAGGGAGGAGAACCCGCCAATTATGCGGGTTGCGTGAGCGAGCAGAGGCTGGAGCAAATTTTGGCTGTGCCACAGGGCACATACCTTTTAACAGGACATTTGGTCGGAAGGGTTTTATGTCATTGCGAGGGCGAATGCCCGAAGCAATCCAGCTTTTGCCGATTTTGCAAGGTCGGAAATTGGTTAAGTACAAAAGTCCAAAATGTCCGGTTTCGGTAACAAAAATGTCCGCTTATTTGCACTTTTTGTCCAAAAAATTGCACTCAAAAGTAGGGTTGACTTT
>CAMOQI010000075.1 GCA_946622835.1 uncultured Candidatus Melainabacteria bacterium | reverse complement strand
AGCGAGCGATTATGATGCATTTAACGCCGGATGATGAGTTAAATCATTCACGTTATTTTTTGCGGGAATATTTGAGAAATAATTTTGGTTTGAATAATCCGAATATGTCTGCAATTGTTTTGGGCTCTAAAAAGACTGTGCCAAGTTTGAATATTTTTAAAAACTTTGTCGAATTGTTGAAAGATGCTCAAGTTCCGTTTTCCATCTTAAAAACAGCAAAAACCCCTTTTCATGTTGCGTATAAATCAAATACTGATACTGTTTATATTTCTTCTTTCGGTATGGAAGACGGCTTGTTAAAAGGTAAATCTTCGAATGAAGTTTTAAAATCGTTTTTTGAAAAAGTTGAAATTTCTAAATTTGATGAAATTGCTTAAAATTCAATTTATGCTAAAATTGAGAGAGCAACATAAGGTGAATGTATGCCGCATTTTTTTATAAAATCCGATCAAATAACCGGCGATATTGTTGAAATTTCTGATAAAGATAATTATCAGCATATTGCAAAATCTCTGCGAATAAAATCGGGAGAAAAGCTTTTGTTGATTGATGAAAATCAAATTCAATATGAAACAGTTGTATCTGAAGTGACAAATTCTAAAGTATTTGCAAAAGTTTCTAAATCATACAAGAGTGAAAAGTTTTTAGATTTTGATTTATTTTTGGCGCAGTCGCCTCTTAGGTCGGATGCGCAAAATTATATTATTGAAAAGGCCACTGAACTGGGGGTTTCAGGGATTTATCCGATTTGTACGCATAATTGTGCGTTAAATAAATCTGTTATTGAAAAGAAGATCCCAAAGTGGCAAAAGATAATGTGTGAATCTTCAAAGCAATGTGAAAGGGCTTTGGTTCCGGTAATGTATCCTCCGGCAAATCTTAAAAATCTTATTGAAAGTGATTCGTTTGATAAGGTAATTGCTTTTTGTGAAAGAATTACAACAAAGACTATAAGAGAAGCATTAAAGGGCGATCCGATATCAAAAGGCGATAGAATTCTTGTTATTATCGGCCCTGAGGGTGGATTTGCGGATGATGAATTTGAGATGTTTAAGGAATTAAAAGTTGAAATGTTAACGCTCGGAAAACTTATTTTGAGGGCAGAAACGGCAGTGGTTACGGCATTAGGGAATATTATTTATGAATACGAGAATTCTGAAAAATAGAATAAAAGAAGATGCTTTGTTAAATAATATTTCTTCGTTTTTTGACAATGAAATTTATTTGGTTGGCGGATCTGTTCGGGATATTTTGTGCGGGAGAGAGTATGTCGACAGAGATTTAATTGTTACAGACGAGGATGCACAAGTTTTTTCAAAAAAAATAGCCGATTTTTGGGGCGGGGTACTTGTACCGCTTGATGAATTAAATAAAATCTACAGGGTTGTTCTTCCGGATAAGATTCAGTATTTTGATGTGACAAACCCTATAGAAGGCTCATTAGAAAAGGATATTTTACGCAGAGATTTGACAATAAATGCTATTGCAGTAAATATAAAAACAGGTGAAGTTCCGCAATTTTGCATACCATTTATAGACGATGTTGAAAATGGGGTTTTAAAAGGAGTTAGAAGGGAAAATTTTACGGATGATCCGCTGAGGTTGTTGCGTATATTCAGGTTTTATTCGATAACAGGTTTTGAAATATCGGATGAATTGGTTGATATTGTCAAGGAATATTCCGATTTGTTATTACAACCGGCAAAAGAGCGTATTGAATATGAACTGATGAAACTTTTTAGCGGAGAATACTGTCATAATGCTTTGTTAAAAATGGATGAAAGCGGTGTGTTGGAGTTGTTATTTCCTTTTGTTAAAGAATTAAAACAGGTGCCGCCTAATTTGCATCATCATCTGAATTTGTTTGAACATAGTATTGAAACGGTTCGCCAAATTGAAATTTTATATCAAGATTCTTCTGAGGAAGTGAAAAAACATATGCAAAGGGTTGATTTTGGCGGCTTTTCACGTCTGGCACATTTAAAGCTGGCGGCTTTTATGCATGATATCGGTAAATTTTCGACCTGGACGATTGAAGAAGATACGGGTAGGCATCGTTTTATAAAGCATGAGGATGTGGGCGCCAAAATGTGTGCGGATGTGCTTAAAAATCTTAGTTTTTCAAATAAACAGATTGATTATATTTCTTATATTATAAAAAACCATATGTATCCTTCAGCAGTTGTTTCATCACCGGAATTGAGTGAAAAGGTTATGATGAGGTATATCAGACATAGCGCTGATAATGCGATTGATAATCTTATAATCGCACAAGCAGACAGATTATCCGCAAGGGGAGAGCTAATAACTCAGAAAATAGTTGAAGAGAATATTTCGGCATTGAATAAAATGTTAAAATTTTACTTGTCGGTGAAAGATTCATTAAAACCTTTGCCAAAACTCCTTGACGGTCATGAAGTGATGAAAATTTTAAATATCCCGCCGAGTGAAAAATTAGGTCAAATTATGGATTCTTTAAAAGAAGCACAGATTTGCGGTGATGTCACAAACAAAGAAGATGCAATAAATTTTATCAAAAATGTTTGTTAATTTTTGGTTTCGTGTTAATATTGTCGTATACGATAGTTAAATAGGTTAGGGGTGACGTATGAATATATTTAAACGGGTATCGGTTATTTTTGCGGGAATAATCATATTTATATATCTGTTGTTTTTGTTGGCTCCGCTTATTATTTCTCCTATATTAAACGCCAAGCGAGAAATGATATCTGAGATGATTAAAGAAAATACTGGATTTGGTGCTGAAATTTCAGGAATAACTTTAGTCACTTCGTGGAATTTTTCTGCGGGTATTAAGTTAAAAGAGTTAAAGTTGGCTCTTCCTGATAGTGATAAAGCATTCTTTTACTCAAAAGATTTGGGGTTAAAATTATCATTGCTTCCGTTTGTTGGAAGAAAAATTCAGCTTGATAGTTTATTTGCGGATTCTGTTTTTGCTGACATTATTGTTAAAAAAGATGGGAAACTGCAGCTTTTAGATTATTTACCGGAACAAAATGGTAAACCAAAGAAGTCTTTCGATATGCCATTTGGTTTGAAGCTGTCAAACAATCTGCCAAGTATTTATGTTAATTCATATAGACTTGCTGTAATTGATTTAAGAACGGACAGATCGTATTTTATGGAAGGGGAAGATTTTAAAGTTACGAATTTTGTGCTTGATAAGCGTATTAAATTTTCATCAAAAGGTAAGGTTGTCTTTGATAATACTGTGATTTCCAATTATGATTTGAAGCTTGATAACAGAATTATGCCGGATTGGAGTTTGCATGATATGGTTTTTCCTCCGGACGTTGCGCTGGATGATGAATCCGCTCCTCAAAGTGATGCTGTTGATATTGTATTAACTCCTGTTATTGATATTTTGGAAAAGGTTAAACAAAATAAGTTTAGCGCAGATGTTATTGCTGATTTAAATATTAATGGAACCCCTAATTCTCCTGTTATTAACGGTCATTTAAATTTTAACGGTGTGAGTGTGGCTGTTGATGGTAAATCGCTTCCTAAGAGTAACCTTGATATGATATTTAAGGCGCATAGAACAAATATTGATTCGAAATTTTATACATCACATGATTTGAATGAAAAAACGGTTGTAAGCGGTTATGTTGATTCAGGAAGCCGAAAGAGTTTGGATTTGAGTGTAAAATCAAATGCTAAATTTCAGAATATCATAAATCTTGTTGATAGTGTTGCGGGTTCTTTTAATATTGATGCGTTAAGCACTTTGACTGCTACCGGTTCTATGGATGCGGATTTTAATATTAAATCGGATTTTAAAAAAATATCTTCAAGCGGGCATTTAAAGGTTTTGCCTTCCCAATTGAATTACGGTTTGTATAATGTCAGTATAAAAAATATAACCGCTGATATTAACATGAATGATAATAATGTTCTTATAAAAAAGGCCGGATTTTCCGTATTTGATCAACCATTAAGCCTTTCAGGTTCTATTTTGTCTGATGCAACGGTTGATTTGAAGTTGATTGCGGATAAACTTTCATTGAAGGGCCTGCTTGTTGCATTTGGTCAGGCGGGCTTGTTAAAAGAGAATAGTGTTGATTCAGGGACGGTGTCTTTGAACGCAATTATAAAAGGAAAGCTTAATCAAATTACCCCTGAGTTGAATGCATCTGTAAACAGCGTTAATATATATAACAAACCTGCGTCGGCAAGAATTGCATTATCGCAGGCTTTGGCAAAAGTGTTTTATGACGGGAAAACAGCGAACGGAAATGTAGATGTTAATACTTTTGCGTTGACAGCAGCAGGAAATAAAATAACCGTTCCGCAAGCGCATGTAAAAATTGATCCGGATATTATAAATATTCAAAATGCGTATGTAATGTTAAATAATTCAAGAGTGGATATTAAAGGAAATGTCAAAGATTATCTGAACGATAAAATGACAATAAATTTAACGGCGGATGGGGCTGTTCAAAGCGCAGGGATTGCCGCATTTCTGCCAAAAGAATTTAGAGATCTAATAACATATAAAGGTCAGCTTCCGCTAAGAGCTGTTGTTAGCGGAAATGCGAAAGTTCAAAATATTGCAGTCGATATGAGTGCCAATCCGAATAATTATATTGCTTTGGTTGATTTGTCAGCGTTAAAGGGGCAAAGTACAAAAATTCATTCAAATATTGAAATTATTGGGGATACTTTGAATCTTTCGAATACCTCATTGTCGAATTCTAAAGGTAATTTGGCTACGGTTAGCGGTAATGTCACAAAATTATATTCTTCTCCTGACCTTAATTTAAATATATCTGTTCCAAGTTCTGTTTCGTTCCCGATTTGGGGTTTGCCGTCTTCTAGTATTACGGCTAACGGGCATGTTAGAGTACACGGCAATGCTATGAATCCCTCAATGAAAGGAAGAGTGAATATTTCAGATATCTCAATTAAGGATATGGATTTGGTTATAAGTGACTTGGCTGCAGATTTGTCAGGGGTTATTTTGAATGGCAGTGCTACTGCAAAAAAATTCAAATTCGGCGGAATTGTTGCTACTGATATTGTCGGGAATTTTTCACTGAAGGATTATACAAAATTTTATTTGACGGATGCTTCGGCAAAGGCTTTTGAAGGTAATGTTACAGGTAAAATTTCGTATGACATTCCCACAACAAAGATAGGGGTTGAGTTTGACGGAAGCGGATTAAATTCAACAAATGCGGTTGAAGGTGCGGTCGGAATAAAAAATGCGCTTACCGGAAAAATGGGATTTGACGGTAAGTTAACCATGCAGGGGGTTACTGATAAAGAACTAATAAAATCGATGAAAGGAAATATAAATTTCAGAGTTGAAGACGGTAGGTTTGTGAGTATAGGGCGATTAGAGAATTTGGTTGCTGCACAGAACGTTACTTCAAATTCTATTTTAAAATCCGCAATTTCCGCTCTATCAACACTTGCAACTGTCCAAGAGGCAGATAAATTTAAATCAATAAAAGGAGAGATGACATTTGCCTCAGGGATTGCTAATATTCCAAAGATTCTTGTGGCAGGGCCTTTGATGTCGTATTATGTGAATGGTTCTTATAATATTATTCCAAATAGTGCTAATTTGTTGATTTTGGGACGTTTGGATTCAAAGATTGTTACTTTATTAGGCCCTTTGGGACAGTTGTCCGCTGAAAAACTTTTGGCATATATTCCAAAATTTGGAGCTGCAACTGCAAGTATTTTAAATCAGCTGACATCTGATCCGAAAAGTGAAAATACTT
>CAMOQI010000074.1 GCA_946622835.1 uncultured Candidatus Melainabacteria bacterium | reverse complement strand
AGTTTGGATAGACAAAATAGGATAATTATTTTTCTCAAAGGAGATTTTTGTGTAATGAAAAAGCCGATTAAAAGTTTTCTTTCTGTGATTCTTGTTTTAACTATGCTTTTAATTTCTTTTAGTATGATAACTTCTGCAGACAATGCTCAAACAACGGAAGATATTGTTTTAGATGAAATATTAAACATTGGAAATACTGAAAAAACAGAGAATGAGATTGCGGACTATGCTATATATAAGGAAAACGCATCATATTCTGTTGGAACCGGTAGTTTCTCGGTTAATATTAACAAGACTTTAAAAGACAGTAAGATAGAATTTGAAATTGATGTTATACAGGACGGACTTTATAATTTTGGTCTTTCATATAAAGCTTTAGGTGATTCTACAAGTAACTTGATTTTTGGTCTTATGATTGACGGCGAATATCCCTTTGCAGAGGCAGAAAAATTAAATCTTTTCAGAATTTTCCGCGATGCAGACGGCGGAAACCGTGTTGACGGTCTTGGAAACGAATTTGCACCCGAACAAGTACCTTTCGAAGGTTTTTATTTTGACAATGTTTCGGATATTACACGTTGGACTGATGAAGAATATCTTTTCGCTTTGTCACAAGGTAAACATGTTATTACATTAGTAAACGGTGAATCGGAATTTGAAATTGAATCGGTTACATTTTCTGCACCGGAAGATTTAAATGAATATAAAAAACCAAAAGATTCTTCAAAATATTATAACGGTAAACCCATTATAATAGAGGGTGAATCCGCAAAGCTAAAGACTGGTAACTGGCTTACGGCTAAATCTGAAAATGCAACACTTGATGTAACCCCTAATGATACATATAAAGTTTTATCTAACTATATAGGCGGTGGAAACTGGAAAACTCCGGGTCAGGTTTTAGAGTGGGAAACACCCGAACTTGAAGAAGGTTATTATAAATTGGGCTTCTCATTCAGACAAAGTGGGTTATTGGGAGCTAAGGTTTACAGAAGACTTAAAATTGACGGTAAAGTGCCTTTTGATGATGCAGATGCTGTTGGTTTTTCTTATGCTTATAAATGGCAAAGCGGATTCTTTGCAGACGATAATAACGATCCTTATCTTATTTATCTTTCAAAAGGCAAACACACAATTTCATTTGAGGTTACAGCAGGTGAAATTACCGAAGTCAGAGATTTGTTAAAAAAGGTTGTTGCAGACCTTAGTGATTTATATGTTGAAATCACGATGATAACCGGTGAATCGGTTGATATTTACCGCGATTACGATTTGTTCGAGCAGATTCCTGATATGGAAAAAACTTTAAAGGAAATTTCAAAGAATCTTGAAAAATCAAGCAAAACTCTCCAGAAAATAACAGGGGAAAAGAGTGGTTCATATATTTCGATTATCAACAATATGAAACAGATTGTTGATTTAATGGCAGATAACCGTTATGTTGCTCACAGATATAAGGATGAATACTACTCAAAGTACACATCATTGGCTTCTGTTCTTTTCGAAATGAGTGATATGCCTCTTGATATCGATAAATTCATTCTCGTTTCTCCAAGTGAAGAAGAACCCTTTGACAAAGCAAACGGTTTTGAAAAATTACTTTTTGGAATTAAAAGATTCCTTGTTTCATTCAGTAGTGACTATAATAATATTTCCGGTACTGATTCGAATGGTAATGGCATTACGATTTGGGTTAACTGGGGACGTGACCAGGCACAGGTTCTTAACTCACTTATTCAAAGTGATTTCACACCCAAGACAGATATTCGTGTAGATGTTCAGATTGTTAACGCTTCGGTTGTTCAGGCAGTGCTTTCAGGTCAGGGCCCTGACTGTTTGTTACAGCACTCAAGATCAGAGCCTGTTAATCTCGCAATGCGTGGAATGCTTTATGACCTTAAACAATTTAAAGATATTGACGAAGTTTTAGGTTGGTTCCAGGACGGTGCAGAATTACCTTATTATTATAAAGACGGTCTTTACGGTCTTCCCGATACTCAGTCTTTTTACCTAATGTTTTATCGCACAGATATTTTCGAAGAAATGGGACTTTCTGTGCCTGAAACTTGGGATGATTTTAAAGAAATAGTTAAATTGCTTTCAAGAAATAATTTAACCGCATGGCTTCCAAATAATACCGCTACAAGTACAGCACAGGCTAATATCGGTATTGGTAGTATTAATATTTTCCCGACCCTTTTAATGCAACAGGGATTAGATATCTATCAGGCTGACGGAAAGGCAACAAGACTCAGCAATTCCGATGTTATTATGGCATTTAATGAGTGGACGGATTTTTATACTAAGTTAAAATTACCGAGAACAATGGACTTTTATAATCGTTTTAGAACAGGTACTTGTCCAATTGGTATAAGTTCATATAATCTTTATACAACACTTAAAGCTGCGGCCCCTGAAATTGATGGTTTGTGGGATGTAGCACTTGTCCCTGGAACTAAGGATGAAAACGGCAATATCAATCATACTTCAACAGGTGGGGGTTCTGCTTGTTCCATTTTTGACCTACCTACAACTAATCCCAAACAGGCTTGGGAATTCCTTAAATGGTGGGTTAGTGCAGATACTCAGTTGTCTTTTTCAAGTGAGGTTGAGTCTATTTTAGGACCTACAGGACGTGTATCTGTATCAAACGTTGAAGCATTTGAGCGTCTTGAATGGGATTCCTCAATGAAAGATGTAATTATGACTGCCATGAAGCAAGCATCAGAAGTTCCTGAATATCCGGGTAGTTATTATGTATCTCGTTCTGTATATCAGGCATTCTGGAATGTTATTGAAAATAATAAAAACGCAAAACAAACGCTTCTCCAGTTTGCAAGTGAAGCAGATGAGGAAATTGCACGCAAGTGGAAACAATATGAAAACAGATAAGGAGGGAAGAAAATGAAAAATATAAATATAATTTCTAAAACGAAAAAATTAACAAGCGAAGACTTTTCGTTTTATGCTATAATGGCGCCATTTTTAATCTTTTTCTTCCTTTTTAATATTTTACCCGTTTTATCTTCTGTAACATTAAGTCTTTTTGATTACGATATGGTTTCTAATCCCATATTTGTTGGTTTTGAAAACTATTCACGTATGTTTTCGGGTGACGATGTGTTTATGAAGGTTCTTGGAAATACACTTCGTTTCTCAATAGTAGCAGGTCCTGTTAGTTTTTTGTTATCATTCATGCTCGCTTGGATGATAAATGAATTTACCAAGACCTTAAGAGTTATTTTGACATTTATTTTCTATGCTCCGGCTCTTGTAGGTAATGCTTATTTTATATGGCAGATTCTTTTCTCAGGTGACTCATATGGTTATCTCAATAACATATTAATGAGTTTTGGCTTTATAACTGAGCCTATAAACTGGTTTCAGAATACATCATATAATATGACAATTATCATTATTGTTCAGTTATGGATGAGTATGGGCGTTTCGTTCCTTGCTAATATTGCGGGTCTGCAGAATGTTAGTGAAGAGCTATATGAAGCTGCTGCGATTGACGGTGTAAGGAGTCGCTGGCACGAACTTTGGTACGTCACATTACCTTCAATGAAGAGTATTTTGCTATTCAGCTCCGTAATGCAGATTCAGGCTGTTTTCTCGGTTAGCACAGTAATTACCACACTTGCCGGTTATCCAAGTGTTAACAACTCGGTTGATACATTAGTATCTTATATTTCAGATATAGGTACTACACGTTATGAGATGGGTTATGCTTCTGCGCTATCAATGTTCTTATTTGTTATGGTATTAGCATTCCGATTTGGTATCGGTGCGTTGCTTAATCTTGTCGGCAAGAGCGACAGTTAATGGGGGAGTAGTATTAATGTTTACAAAAAAATCAACTCCGCAGTATCGTCGCTTTACAAGGTCTACTGCTGGAAACATATTTTATTTCACAATGCTTTTCTTAGCGGGTGCGTTTACAATTTTACCATTGGTGTACTGTATAATAACTTCGTTGAAACCGTTAGACGAATTACTTATATTCCCACCGCAATTTTTTGTAAAACGTCCAACTCTTGAAAACTATCTTGCGTTACCTTCGTTACTTGGTAAAATGCAGGTGCCTGTATCACGATATTTTTTCAATAGCTTGTTTGTTGCTATTGCAGGTACTGTTGCGCATATTATTGTAGCATCTCTTGCGGCTTTTGGATTTTCAAAATCTAAAGTAAGAGGAAGAAAAACATTGTTCTGGATAGTTCAGTTAATGCTTTTATACAATGCGGTAACATTGGCAATCCCAAGATACTATATTTACACAAAACTTTATATGATTGATACATATTGGGTATATATTCTACCTGCAATTCCATCGGCTACAGGTTGTTTCCTTATGAAGCAGTTTATGGATGTTTCTGTGCCTGATGCTTTAATGGAAGCTGCACGTATAGATGGCGCTAGTGTTATACGAATGTATGTAAGTGTTATAATGCCAATTTTAAAACCTGCTTGGATGACAATGTTATTATTGTCCTTCCAGGAAATGTGGACTATAATTCCGCAAGGAACTATTTTTAGTGAGCAGTTAAAAACATTACCGCAGGTAATGACTTCTATTTCTGCGGGTGGTATTGCCCGTTCGGGTAGTGCTATGGCGGTTACAGTAGTATTAATGATACCGCCCATTCTTGTATTTTTAATTTCTCAAAGTAATGTAATGGAAACAATGAGCACATCTGGTATAAAGGAATGATTGATAAAATGTTTAGAAGAATGGAGATTTTGCTTAAGAGATTGATATCAGTAATATGCGTTATATTAGTTCTGGTAACAGGATTTTCAATCTCTGTTTCAGCAGAACCTACTGATGCATTCACTCACATAGACACTCAAAGCGGAATACAAGTTTCGGTTAAGTCTAAAGAAATGTATAAATCCACAAAGATGATCAATGCAACATCCTTAGGTTTGGAAAAATCTCTTATGGGACTTAGCGACCTTTGCAGTGATAAGGACGGTAATGTATATCTTCTTATAGGTCAGCGTTCTCAAATAGTAGTTTTAGATAAAAATTATTCATACCTTAAAACAATATCTGTTTTTGATGAAAACGGTAATGTTTCTTTTGACGGTGCACAAGGAATTTACGTTGATAAAAACGGTGAAATCTATATTTGTTACACTAATAACAGCCGTATTATTGTGGCGTTACCAGATGGTATGATTAAAGAGTATATGGATACTCCTGATTCGGCACTTTTACCTGATGATTTTTATTACCAACCATATAGAATTGCAAAAGATGATAAGGGATATACATATATTATAAGCACAGGTTGTTATTACGGCGCGCTTGCTTATTCTCCGTCAGGTGAATTTTTAGGCTTTTATGGTGCAAATAATGTAAAAACTTCTGCCTTGGATACCCTATCATTTCTTTGGGATAAGCTGACCCAAACAGATGAAAAGAAAAAAGTATCGGTTAAATCGTTGCCATATTCATTTGTTGATTTAGCTTTAGATAAAGAGGGATATATGGTCACCTGTACAGGTAAGACCGAAACAGACGATAACGGTGTTGGTCAGATTCGTAAACTTTCACCGGGAGGCGGAGATATCCTTTATAAGCGAAATATTGACGGTACTTCGGCGTCTTCAAGTTCGTTTAATTTCCTTGAAAATGAAATAAAAACGGATAACGGTAATCCCATGGTTCAAAACGTTGTTTCTGTAGATATAGATAATGATAATTTTATTTATGCATTAGATCAGACTCATCGCCTCATTTATGTTTATGATAATGAATGTAATATTGTTTTAACCTGTTTTTATGCAATGGGAACTTG
>CAMOQI010000073.1 GCA_946622835.1 uncultured Candidatus Melainabacteria bacterium | reverse complement strand
TAATATATTGAAAGTCGCGCATATAATTTATACTATATTTACAGCAAAACAGATAAAGAAAATAATTTTATATGAATATACTAATATCAAACGACGACGGCATCGGAGCAAACGGAATACGGGCATTATCTGAAGAGCTATCAAAAAAACATAATGTTTATATTGTTGCTCCCGATAGAGAACGCAGTGCTGCGGGACATTCTCTAACTATACACACGCCCTTAAGAGTAGAAGAGCTTGACAAAGGCGAATACGGTTCAACAAGAGCATGGGTAACAACAGGCACTCCGGGAGATTGCGTTAAAATCGCAGTCAATGCAATATTAGAAGATAGCGAAAAACCTGATTTAGTAATATCCGGTATCAACCACGGTCCTAATTTGGGAGCGGATATATTATATTCCGGCACTGTAAGCTGCGCAATGGAAGGGGCTATGATGGGGTATCCGAGTATCGCTGTTTCCTTGGCAACAATGCAGGCTGAATACGAAGATTTTAAGTTCCCCGCCCAATTTGTAAACTCATTAGTAGATAAACTCAAAGACTTTAAATTCCCAACAAAATCTATCCTTAATGTAAATATCCCAAAACTTGACGCTGAAGATATTTCAGGGGTAGCAATAACAGAGTTGGGGCGCAAAATTTTCACAGACGATTACGAAAAAAGAATTGACCCTCGAGGAAAAGTTTATTATTGGATGGCAGGAGAACTGATGTCAGAACCGGCAGGGGCTCAAACAGATTTGGCAGCTATTCAAAATAACAAAATCTCAATTACACCTGTAACATACGAAATAACAAGAAAAGACACGATTGAAGTCTTAGATTCTTTACTATGTGCCAAAGGGGCATGTAATTGGTATTAAGATGTTTTTGTAAACTTTTGAAACATTAGGGTTTAAATTTATCAGGTCATGAGTTATAATACTAATAGGGATGTTACGAAAATGACAAACATTTACACCGGTTCAAATACGACTTCTGCTGTTGGTATGGATTATAATACCAATCCTTCTCGTGCTGCTAACTTGTACCGAACACTTGCAACTTCTCCAAATCCGTCCAGCTTTCGCGCTGAAAAAAACGAAAACTTTGATTTTGCAAATGCCATATACGGACAAGGTCCATATAATCTTCTGCGACCGAATAATACAACCGAAACAACAGCAGCAAGACTTGATTTTATTGCTTAATCAAAACTATTAAAATATATTTTATTAAGTTTTGTTAATACTATTTTATGAAATTAATCAATTTTCCTTAGAAAAAATACTTTATATAAATGTATATAGGAAAGAGGATATTTTATACCGATGAAAGAACAAGAATTAAACACTTTAATGTCTGTTGTATCTGACCCGATTGAAAATGTTTATAAAATTGAGTCATATAGAGATTTGGCGGAAATTCAAAGAATTATAAGAATATTTGACATATCAAAAGAACAACATAACAAACATACAATGTTATCAATAAAAAATCTGGCTGCCTTACGCTTGGTACTAAGCAACAACTAGATTTATACAAAATTTTTCGGTAAAAGTTTAAATCCTTATCATAAGATAAGGATTTTTGATATTAATCTAATTTGTTATCAAATATATAACAGGGGGAGCAAATAACAAAACCCCTACAATAACTGCAGAAATAGTCACGACCATAACAGCACCTGCTGCAATATCCTTTGCCATTCCAACCATTCGAGAGTAACGATTATGGAAAATTGCATCCAGTGAAAATTCTATAGCTGAATTAAGCATTTCTGCCGATATAACAGCAGCAATTGCCAAAATAAGAATGCAGAATTTGCTGACTGAAAAATTTAAACAAAATGCACTAATAAGCACAAAAGCACCTATGAGCAAATGAACCCGCAAATTCCGTTCACTTTTCAGGGTTAATCTCATACCTTTTCTTGCATTTCTAAAGGTTGTTCTAAAATTTTGGCATTTATATCTTGTCATACTTAATTCCCATTCTTTCCAAAGCTTGCTTTTGCTGTTTTATAACAAACTCAAATTCTTCCTCGGTTTGATGATCAAACCCCAGCAAATGCATTATTCCATGACTTATTAAAAATTTCAATTCAATATTTTTGTCAATATTTTTTTCCGCTGCCGAGTCAGAAACTTTATCTAATGCTATTATAATCTCTCCTAAATTAATTTCAAATTCCGGAATAAACCTTTCGTCTTCATCCGAGTCTGCAAACAGTGCAAACGTTATTATATCCGCAGGATAATCTCTGCCCCGATAATCATGATTTATTTGTCGCGTCTGAATCCCGTCACAAAATAAAATCCCAAAAGACAAAGTCTTGTATTCATATCCATTCAAACACCAATTTGCGCTAATTTGCCCGCAAGACGAAAACTGTTCAATAATTTCAATTGCAATTTGACGGATTTGCTCAATATCAACATCCCAATCAGGATACTCATTTGTAATTTCTATATTATAATCTGTCAAAATGCCTCCATTAATTTTTATCAGTATTAGGTTTTGGCTTGGAATTTTCAAGCTCTTTCACTTTTTTTTCAAAATCTTCATCAAGAATTTTGTTTGGCATTTCAATTTTGTTTTTATTAAATTCTTGAGCAATATCTTCTTGGTATTTGATTCTGTCATGCTGCATACCGCGCAAAATTCTGCTAAATGTCATAGCAATAATTTTTAAATCTTTTAATGTCAGCGGACTATCCGCCAATTGCCCGTCATTTAACCTTTCTACAATAATTTTATCAATAATATTTTCAATTTCTTCCGACGTTGCACCTTTCATAGAACGAACAGCGGATTCAACAGCATCTGCGAGCATCAATATAGCGGTCTCTTTGGTATTTGGTTTTGGTCCGGGATATCTGAATTGCTCTTCTTTAACATTTTCAATTCCTTCTTCTTGCACAGCCTGATTATAAAAATATTTTGCCAAACCCTCACCGTGGTGCTGCACAATAAAATCACAAATAACACCGGGCAGTCCATTTTTTCGCGCAATCTCAAGTCCGTCTTTTGGATGTGCGGTAATGACCATTTTACTCAATCTCGGATTAAGTTTATTATGAGGATTTTCTATTCCGAAGTATGATTGATTTTCCACAAAAAACAACGGTCTTTTTAGTTTTCCGATATCATGATAAAACGCTCCAACACGTGCCAATATAGGGTTTGCTCCAATAGCTTCCGCCGCAGCTTCACATAGCGTAGAAACCATCAAGCTATGATGATATGTCCCCGGAGCCTCCATTTGCAGGCGTTTTAAAAGCGGCTGATTATGATCTCCATATTCTGACAAACCGTATGGAGTAATAATCCTAAAAGTACTTTCCAATACCGGAGAAAGACCCAATACAATAACGGAATTAACAATACAGCTCAAGAATACAACCATAGTATTTCGCATTATCATATAATTATTCACATCAATTAAGCATTTATCAATAAAATAAAGACTCAACATTATTAAAACACCGGCAACACCCAAGTGAAAACCTACTTTTATCATATCAAAGCGGCGAGTATAACGAATTTTCGAAACCGTAATCATTCCGATCAAAGCTAAAATTGAAAAGATTATTATAAACTGAACATCATATTGCATTCCAACCGTTAAAATAATTAACGTAAGCACGGATAATAAAAAAGAAATCCGCGGATTAAGAAATATCGCAGAAATTATAATAACTGCCGGCATAGGCAGCAAATAACGCATTAAATCAGCGTAGTTTACGCTGCTTGTCTGCAACAGAACCGCAATCACCGCTGTCATAGCTACAAGAACCGCAGCCAAAAGCATATATCTGCCTTCCATAAACTTCTTTTCAAAATTTTTGATATACGCAATAAAGGTTAATGACAAAATTAAAACCAAAATATAAATAGATAAAATACCTTGAAGATTCAACTCATAAACATTATAACCGGCCGCTCTTAAAGCATCACGCTTAAGCCTTGTTACAGGTTCACCTTCAAATACAATTTTTTCCCCTTTTTGAAAAGTGACTCTATACGGTTTTACCGAATCTCTTGCATTTATTTTTGCCATATCGGTTGCAGCATCATCAACTACAAGATTTGGAACAATTACCTGCTCAAGCATCGCCGTTATAACTGACACTTGCCTTTTTGAAACATTTGAAACCAAATTATTTTTAATCAAATTGGTTATATTATCTTTCTCATAATCGCGCTCTGAAATCCCAACGTGTAATATTTTTACCAGTGACATGGATGCCTTGTCAAAAGCCTCTCTTAAAGAGGATTCATCAACATTTAATAAAAAATTCAAAATAAATTCTTTTTTATTATTTCCCGATAAATCAAATAAAATATTCAACTCACGTAATTTTTCATCTGTTGAGGTTGCCTTTTTCGAATTTGTACGACAGAATTCTGAAGTATTTCAAGATTTGACTTTATAAAATCGTCTTCCGCCGGAACTAAAATCGGTTCCACCTTTTGAGCGACCTCACGCTTATGAAGCTCTGTTCTTTTTACATCTTCAACCGATAATGTTTTCTGTGCAATAATATCTTTTTTACTTATTCCGTTTTCGACAATACTTTGAAATAAGAAATTCTGAGATGCAATTATAATTGTTAAAATAACAGTAAATGCAAAAAGATATAAAGCTTTCAGCACCTTTGACGAAGTTAAAAAATCCTTAAACTTTTCAATATATTCTTTTTTTACCATAACCTTTTCCTGCTCAACTCTTTGAATATGAATATATTTTACTCCGAGCAGGAAAAATTTCAAGTGACCAAATTAAAACATTAAATTTCGAAAGATTTGACTACATAAAAGATTTTTCGGGCTTCGCTCTCAGCAATTGTCATGTTCCGTTCTCCCCTGTCCTGATTTTTAGGAGAGGGGCAGGGGTGAGGTTAAATATACATCATACCCCACCCGACTCCGGCTGGCGCCTCCGCCACCCTCCCCTATTCTTTAGGGGAGGGTACAAACTTTCCGCCCCAAATGGAGGTTGTGTCGTTGTTGAAGAAGGCGGACGCTCGGGTGATGAGATGATTAAATCATTAATAAACAAGTAAAACCATTATTAAATTTATTTACTTATACAACAAAAAATAACCCTCTCCAAAATAGGAGAGGGTTATATAATATTATTCTATTTACGCTTCAGCTCCTGCTCCTTCGCCTTTATTTTTTTGTTTTGCAATAAAGTCTTGAAGTTTGTCTTTGATTTCATCACCTTTTTTTTGCAATTCAGATAAAGCATCATCTGCCTTTGATTGAATTTGTTTTGCTGTTTCATCAGCTCTGCGAGCCATGTCTTTTGCTGAATCAGCAAGCATTTGTCTTGTTTCTTCACCTGATTTAGGTGCTAACAAAATACCTGCAATTGCACCAATCGCGCCGCCAATAGCAACCCCTGCTAAAAATTTTCCTAATGACATAATTTGTTCTCCTTTTTGTCTTACATAATATTATTATCTGATTTTAAATTTTTTCATTACCTAATAGGTCTATTTTCTTTTGCTAAACAGCGAATAAACGGCCATAAACCCTTTTAAAAATCCGCTAAATATATTGCCGGAAAATTCTTTAGTCTTGGTTAAAGCATTTGCCAAACCCATTTTCACATTTCCGACACCTTCATCTGTGTTGCGCACAATAGAATTTATTGATCGCAAGGTTTCATTCAATTCGGTAAGCGTTGGTTTCAATTCAATATTTAATATTTCCGATGTTTCATTCAAATTTTTGGTTAAAACCGATAAATCTTTGAGAAGTTTTATCAAGTAAATTGCAACAACAATTAATATAATCGCGGTCACAATAACCAAAAAAGCTATACCGTTATTGAGAATAACT
>CAMOQI010000072.1 GCA_946622835.1 uncultured Candidatus Melainabacteria bacterium | reverse complement strand
CAAATACAGCGACATCAATTTAAAAAAATGGACAGATTATGCGCACATTTTAACAGGAACCTTATGGCAATTCCCGTCACGATTAAAACAGCACGGGCATTCTAATGAATATCACGGAAACTATATCCCGCAAATTGCACAGCAAATGTATGAACGCTATACTAAAAAAGGAGATATCGTTTTGGATTTGTTTTTTGGCTCGGGAACTTCAGGTATTGAAGCGATTAATATGGAGCGCAGATGTATCGGAGTTGAATTAAAAGATGAACTTGCAGAACAAGTTTCCGAAAAATTTACCCCAAAACAATTAGTTACCGATGTTAATATAATATGTGCAGATTCAACATCAGAACTTGCGGCAGAAAAAATTAAAGCAAGACTGGATATTATGGGAGAGAAAAAAGCGCAATTTCTTATGCTTCACCCGCCTTATGACGATATTATAAAGTTTTCCGACAAAAAAGAAGATCTATCCAATTGTGAATCCACAGAAAAATTTTATGATATGTTTGAAAAAGTTGCAAAAAACGGATACGATTTATTGGAAAAGGGTCGTTTTGCATGCCTGATAATCGGTGACAGTTACAAAAATTCAGAAGTTCAACCTTTAGGCTTTGAATGTATGAACAGAATGAGAAAACTGGGATTTGCACTAAAATCCACCATAGTCAAAGATATTCAAGGCAATGAAAGAGGAAAAGGCAGAACCGCTAATTTGTGGCGTTATAGAGCTTTAGCCGGCGGCTTCAGCATTTTTACCCACGAATATATCTTCGTTTTCCAAAAAGTTTAACCCCTCCGAAATCATAGTTAAAAAATTGTCGTTAAGTCTGTTGATTAATTAGACTAAAGCATGTAGTATTAATCTATACGAGGGGGAAGTTTTATGGAAAAAGATAACTTAACGATTAAAAAAACCGTAATAATAAGTATTTTAGTCTTAATCGGATTTATTATAACAATTGATTTAGCCTATATCTATCATCAGGCAAATTTTAATCAATTTGCTCTGCCGAGTTTTTGTACAATAAGCGATTTAATTGATTGTGACGGGGTTGCAAAAACAACCGAGGCACAATTTTTAGGAGTTCCTCTTGCATATTGGGGAATGTTTTTATACGCATTTATTATAATGCTTTTAAGTGTTGATGTTTTGAAAAAAATCCCGTTTTTAAAATTTCTGGAAGTATTTAAAAACAAATTTCATTATATTGCATCGCTTGGTATAATTTCATTCACAATCTCTATGATTTTACTTTGTGTAAGTCTTTTTGGAATACACAAACTGTGCATAATGTGCGCAATAACATATGTTATAAACCTTTTTATCGGAATTTTTGCAATATTAGGTTTAGAAGTCGGTTTTGCAGGTGCAATAAAACAAAGTTTTGTTGACTTCATTGAAGCATTAAAACCCCTGCCATACAGAGTAGCATTCATTATTGTAATGCTTTTGGCAAGCATATTTTTAGGGTGGACCTATACAAGCGCAAAATTTTCCCCCGCCCTTAAATCCCAACGTAATTACGGCGAATTTATTAATTCAAAAACAAATAAATATGCAGTCAGAGGAAATCTTTTAGGTTCTGACAAAGAAGATGCCGTTGTAATAAATGTTTATTCCGATTATATGTGTCCGATGTGTGCCGTATTTAATAAAATGATACACAAAGCCGCAAAAGAATTTAAAAATATCCGAATTGAACATCACCATCTGCCCCTTGATATGGAATGTAATAAACACCTTCAACAACCGTTCCATCACGGTTCTTGTACCGCTGCAAAATATGCTCAAGCGGCACATCTTCAAGGAAAATTCTGGGAAGTTAACAGTCTGCTGTTTGATAAAAAACCCGATAGCGAAGATAACATCATTGAACTTTTAAAAACTTCTGACTTTGATATTGATATAGAAAAACTTAAAAAAGATGCCTACAGTAATAAAGTAAATGAAGATATTCAAAAAGATATTGAATTTGCTGTCAAGAACGGTCAAATCGGAACTCCGGTTATGAACGTTAAAGATGAATTTGAAATGGGGATTCCACAAGACGGATACCCGGGACTGAAAAAATGGATTATTAAGCACGGCGGCAAGCCAAACCGTTTGTTTTAATGTATAATATAAATTATGACAAACAATAAAAAAATATTATTGCACGCGTGCTGCGGAATTTGCTCTTCATATCCCATATCTTTCTTAAAAGATGAGGGGTATGAGGTTGTAGTGTATTTTTACAACCCAAATATTTACCCCGAAGAAGAATATCAAAAACGCCTGCACGCTGAAAAAACTCTGTGTGAACACTATGGCTGTGATTTAATAATCGGAGAATACGAACCTGATAAATATTATGATTATGTCAAAGGATTGGAACATGAACCTGAAAAAGGAAAAAGATGCGACAAATGTTTTGAGCTCCGACTTGAAAATAGCGCAAAATTTGCCAAAAAACTAAAGATAGACACATTTACAACCTCAATTGTAATCAGCCCGCATAAAAATTATGACAGATTAACCCAAATCGGCGAGAAAATTGCTGAAAAATACAATCTTAAGTACCTCGCAATAAATTTCAGAAAAAATGACGGGTTCCTAAAAACAAATAATATTTCAAAAGAATTAAATTTATACAGACAAAAATACTGCGGATGCAAATTTGCACTACAAACATAAAACCCACAACTTTATTGAAATATCCTCTATTTGTATTATGACGGAAAAGACATAATATCATATAATAACATTGAAAAAGAAGATATTTTCATTAAAAAACAACAAAAATGAGGACAAAATAATGAAGAAGAAGTTAGGCTTATTGCTGGCAGCGTTAATTGTTATGAACACCGCATCATTATCATATGCGTTTGAAAGCCCATTAAAAAAATACAGCTTATATGATGATGTAATGAATGTTCCGCAATCGTCCAACGGTAACGATGAAAGAGAACGTGTTATGGGCGAATATTACAACAATTCCTTGGGTAAAAAATTGACAGATGATGCCAATAACGCCCAAGCCTCAAGTCCTGTAGACCAAGAAATCAGCGATTTGAAAAATTATAAACCTGAAGCAATTTATGACAAAACATCCAGCCGTAACCAAAAACTCAGAGAATCTTCAAGAAATGTATATGCCGATCCCGCGGAAAAACCCGCATGGCAATCAGGTCCTATATTCTATGCAAAACCGACATTAGAAAGTATTATAACAAAGTATAAAATAAGCGATTTTGCAGGATGTTTGCAAGAATGTATTGCATATGTCAGAAAATACCCGAAAGATACTTTAGGCTTCTATTATCTGGCTATGGCATACACAAAGTGCAGCGACAAAGATAATGCAATAAGAGCTTATGAAAAAGTTATTGCACTAAACGATAATCCTATGATTGTTAAATATGCAACAAACGGCAGAAATTGTATAATGGGTAATGATCAGGAAGCATGTTACCAAAATGTTAATGTTCCTGAGTTAATTTATCCGTACGCTCATTTAGCAGAAGTTGAATTCCAACCAGTCAATCCGCAAACCCTTATCGACAGAAATTTGGCTCAATTAAAATTCAAATTGTCCCCTGTTGAAAGCGGAAACTCTAATCAGGAAAGCTCAGAAAACGGTGTAACTCTTCCGTTTGGAACGCAAGACAGCTCATTGGATGCTTTCATAAACGCACCATACGGAAACGGCTTATCTCCGGAGCTTAACAAGCAATATCAACAACTGCAATTGAGAAGACTTCAACAAACTATAAACAGCAGCGAACAAAATTCGGATTATTCGGATAAACAAAGAGAATTAAATGATATTAAAAGATTCGATAATTTTAAAACCGATTCGGAAACAATAAAACTTGCGTACGAACCTGCTGCTATCGATATGAAAAGCCTAGAAAAAGATCCCGAATTTATAAGACAAAAACAGGAATTGGAAGAACTAAGCATGCTTTTGGGCAATGATAAAAACAATAAAGGTAATGACATTATGGATTTAATCCCTTATATGAACGAAGGCGAACAAAAAGTTTCGCCCGAAATTATAAGAGATATGATGATGCAATCTATGATGGAGTCTATAAGTATTTAAGTCAAAATAAGAAGGTAAAAGATAGAAGATAAGCGGATTTACGTTATTTTAAATATGTAAAAAGCTTATCTTCTTTTATTTTCAACAGGAAGTCGTTATGTCAAACGAATACGAAAAAGTAAAAAAAGATTTTTTAGCAGGCAGATTCAAAGGCTGTCGTGCTTATTTTGAAAAGAATAAATATTATACGGAAGCCGCGTATTGTTACATAATTCTTGATAAACTCGATATGGCGGAAAAACTGTTTAATATGACAAAAGATTGCGACAACAGAGCCAGATGGGGTTTGTTACTGCTTCAGTTTATAAAAGACGACATCCACTCTTTTCCAACATATTTCCAGATAAGAAATTTCTTAGAAATTGATTTGGGAATTCTTATTATGTACTGCAAAGAAAACTACGTGGATAAAATCGTTAAATACGCTGATTTTATGGCATATTATAACCCCGAATGTTATAAATTCATAGGGCGTGCTTTTTGGGCAAATAACCTGATGAATGCCGCAAGGTTTTATCTGCGCAAGGCAAAAGATAAATTCTACCACGACCCTGAACTGCATTACCTTTTAGCATATATATATTATCAGCAACAAAATACTAAAGAATGCCAAAAAGCACTTTCCGCATGCCTTGAAATTCTGCCCGAATACGCACCCGCAAAAAAATTAGAACAAAAATTAAACAGTTAAAGATATTACTAAAATTTTAGCGGATAATCTTTTGGAATTTTCCAATTATTTTCAATTATTTTAGCTATACAAAATGAGTTTCTGCTTGTTCTGTCATCTTTTCCGTCGCATTGTCTGTAACTACACGCATTACCTTTGGCGGGACATTTAATTCCGTATCCGTCATAATATATTCCGGCAGAGTTTACATTTTTTGCAACACTTCCCTCACCATAACCATATACATTTTTATCCCCCGATAAAATATAAAAATTAAACAAATCTATCCCTTGCCTGTTAGGATTTGAATCTCCGTTTACATCAACACCCACCCTAATAAAATTATTTGCAGGATACTCCTCTGTTGCCGTCCCACTTACTTTGGTTATAGTCCATACTGTTCCGTTTGAAAGAGCTATATAAGACTTATCTCCAAGTACTCCACCTTTGTTATTTGAAATAAATTTGGATGTTCTCATATACGGTAACATATAATTCTGCACAAAAGTCATACCATCCTTGTAATCCCAAGCCGAAGGATCGCCGTAATCAGCTTGAGCAAGCCTTACAACTTCATTCAAAAGTGCATAAGAGTGTTTTAACCGGCTTTCTACCGTATGTTTTTTTACTCCCGAAATAATAGAAGGAATAACCATCACGGCAACTATTCCTATAATACCAATGGTTATCAAAACTTCTGCAAGGGTAAACGCTAAACTTTTACGGAGTTTTTGTATGGGCGCTAAAACCGTTGCGCAAAGCGGGTTTTCATTTACCCCCCCCCCATAAAAGGTTGATATGATTAGGTTTTAGCATATTCCAACTCCTCGCTTGTTTCAACTCATACTAATATTTTAACGTATGTTTGAACATTTTTCAAGTGGGGTCCTCGGCCGGAGCGACCGGCGAGCAGAGGGTGAAAGCGCCAGCGTACCTGTTTAATGCGAGCCGGTCAAGACAAGGGGCAGGGGTAAATATAGCTACCAACCGTGGGTTATGTTGTTTTACCCCCGCGCTCCGCGGGGTAGGGTAAATAAATTGTTCCCTCGCCCCTTGTGGGAGAGGGTTAGGGAGAGGGGTGA
>CAMOQI010000071.1 GCA_946622835.1 uncultured Candidatus Melainabacteria bacterium | reverse complement strand
TACGTTCTTTAACACGTGGGTCACGAGTTAACAGCCCTTCTAATTTAAGAACATTTCTGAATTCTTCATTAGATTTAACCAAAGCTCTTGAAATACCGTGTCTGATAGCACCACATTGTGATACAACACCACCGCCGACAGCTTTTACTCTAACATCATATCTGTCTTGAGTTTCCGTCAATACAAGCGGTCTGTATACTAACATTTCAATTGCAGGTCTGTTACCTATGTAATCTGTTAATTTTTTACCGTTAACAAAAATTCTACCGCTGCCTTTTACTAATTTTACAACTGCAATAGAGGTTTTTCTACGGCCTGTTGCCATTATCATTTCTTTATCTGCCATAATTATTTAGCCTCCTTGTCTAATACGATTGGTTTTTGCGCCGCATGCGGATGCTCAGAGCCCGCATATACTTTCAATTTGTTAAATTGTTCAGCACCCAATGTATTGTGTTGTAACATACCGCGAACTGCATGTTCAATAACAATTCTCGGATCTTTTTCCATCAATTCCTTGAAGTTTGCTTTCTTCAAACCACCCGGATAACCGGTGTGATGTAAATAAATCTTATCAGTTTCTTTCTTACCTGAAACTTTCACTTTCGATGCGTTAATTACAATTACAAAATCACCTGTATCAACGTTCGGAGTGTATTCAGGTTTATTTTTACCCCTCAAAATGTTTGCAACACGTACTGCAAGACGACCCAATGTTTCGCCATCAGCATCTATTACATACCATTTTCTTTCTACTTCAAGAGGTTTTGCCGAATATGTTTTCATATTGCATTTTCTCCATTTATAACTTAGTATTCTACTTTCATTAGCGTCAACCCGTACGGACTGACTGTTGCACCCGCTTTTGTTCGGTCTTTTGATTCTAAAACATCTTTCATATGCTCAGACTCCAAATTGTGACCCTCAATTTCAAGAAGAGTGCCGACAATAGTTCTTACCATATTGTACAAAAACCTGTTTCCCACAATATCAATAACAACCTTGTCACCGACTTTTGAAACTTTCGCTTCATATATAGTGCAAATTTTGCTTGGGTTTAGCGTTCCGGAACTTTTGAATGAAGAAAAATCATGCTCACCAAGTAAATAATTAAGTGAATTCTGCATCCGCTCTATATTTACCCCGAACTTCACCCGCATCAAATCGCCGTCAAATGCGTTTTTTATCCTTCTGTTTATAAATTCAAAACGATAATGACGCTTTTTTGCTGATTTTTGAGCATGGAAGCTGTTGTCGACTTCTCTTAATTCGGTAACAGATATATCATCAGGTAAAATTTCATTTAATGAATAGACAAACTTTGAAGCAACAATCGTTTCATCTGTATCAAAATGAACAACCTGACCCAGTGAATTAACACCTTTATCCGTCCTTCCGGAAAAAATTGCCCTTATCGGTCGGTTTTTATTTTCGGCATCACTGCCGGTTTTTATCAATGTACTCAACGCTTTTTCCAGTTCACCCTGTATGGTCAAAGAATCAATCTGCTTGCCGTTTTCCAACTGAATCTGACTGCCTGAATAATTCTTTCCTCTGTATTGAACCGTTAAAGCCCAACGCGTCATATATTACACCAATTGAATCAGTGCCATTTCAGAAGCGTCGCCACGTCTTGGCGGCAAGTGATAGATTCTTGTATATCCGCCTTTTCTATCAGAATATTGTTTTCCGATAACCACAAACAATTTTCTCAAAACGGTTTGTGATGATAATTTCTTATCTTTCTGAGGTGCTTCAAAGATTTCGCCTGTTTTTACATCAATATATTCACCTGTTTCTTTGTTGTAAATATATCTTGCAGCTTGACGAATCGAGTGAAGATCGCCTTTTTTTGCCAAAGTAATAATCTTTTCAGCGTATGGCTTTAATGCTTTTGCGCGAGCCAACGTTGTTGTGATTTCACCGTGCAAAAAAAGTTCAGTAGCTAATGAACGCAATAACGCTTTTCTTTGGTCTTGCGCTTTTCCAAGCTGATGTTTTTTAGTTTGGTGTCTCATTTTTATTTTCCTTTTCTTAATTTATATTTCTTAGTGAAAGTTTTAAACCTAGCCAATCATATCTTCTTCCACAGGGCTTGGCGCTAAATCCAATCCGAAGTGGTGAAGTCTTTCAATTACTTCATCAGATGATTTTTTACCAAAATTTTTGATATTCAATAAATCATGTTCTGATTTTTTCAACAATTCCGCCATTGAATTGATACTTGCTCTTTTCAAGCAATTGTATGCACGAACTGATAATTCCAATTCTTCAATAGTCATTGTCGGTTGTTCTTCAACTTCATCAATTGTTTCTTCTATTTGAACAGAAGGTGCTGCAACAGGTTGACCTGTTATTGATGCAATCTGCATAAAGTGTTCAATTAATAAGTTTGAAGCTTGGCTCAATGCGTTTTGAACGTCGATAGAACCGTTTGACCAAATTTCAAGAGTTAATTTATCAAAGTCTAAAGCATCCCCAACACGAGCACTTTCTACATTATAGCTTACACGTTTGATTGGCATAAATGTTGCATCTATTGGCAACATATCAATTGATGCATCCTTAGAATCTCTTGGAACATCATTTGCCATATAGCCTTTACCTGAATCCACTATAATATCTGCATGGAATGATCCGCCTTCAGCAACAGTACAAATCAACCAGTCAGGGTTTACAACCTTTACGCCTGCAGGCAATTGAATATCACTTGCCAATACCGGACCCGGTTTATAGACGTCTAATCTTAAATGTTGAGATTCTTTTGAATCTGTTTTTACAACCAAACCTTTCAAATTCAACATAACATCAATTACGTCTTCTTGAACCCCGGGAATTGCAGTGTATTCGTGAGTAATACCTTCAATTCTGGCACTTGTTACAGCTGTTCCTTCAAGACTCGATAATAATACTCTTCTTAAAGAATTACCGATAGTTGTACCAAATCCTCTTTCTAATGGTTCAATTACGAATTTACCATATTGTGAACCGTCAGAACTTGTTGCTGTATTTACACATTTAATTTTTAATTCCATTATTTTTTCTCCTAGTTATTGTGAACTAAATTTTGTTTTTTCCGTCAAATTTTTAAAATATTATATCTTAAAAATCTAACATACTATTTTGAATAGTATTCAATTACAAGCTGTTCCTTAAGTTCAGGATCTAACTCTTCTCTTTCAGGAATTCTGTCAAATGTAATTTTTAATGCTTCTTTATCGATTGTCATCCAAGCAGGGGCGCAAGCCATATCAATCATACCCATTACGTTATTTAAATATGATGAACTTTTTGCTTTTACTGTAACAACGTCACCCGCTTTCACCAAATAAGACGGAATATCAACCTTTCTTCCGTTTACTAAAACGTGTCCGTGGTTTACAATCTGTCTTGTTTGTTTACGAGTTATACCGAAACCTGCTCTGAATAATACGTTATCCAATCTTGTTTCTAACAGTTGCAACAAGATAGTACCGGTAACACCTTTTCTTCTTGCTGCTTCGTTATAGTATCTTACAAATTGTTTTTCCGATACTAAGTATGTAAATCTGATTTTTTGTTTTTCAGCCAAGTGAAGTGCATATTCTGAAAGTTTCTTTCTAACCGCACCGTGTTGACCGGAAGCTGTTTGTCGCATAGAAGATGTTAATTTTCTGTTTGACAAATCTTTAACTTTCTTATTTCTAAATAATTTGTTAGTCGGTCCTGTGTATCTAGACATCTTTATTTTCTCCTTTTCTTTTTGCGGGGCATCTATGGTTTGGGGATGGACTAAATCCTCAAGCCCCCGCTTTTTTAAAGTCCGATAAGTTTGATAAGTGCGTTAAGTTTATTCGGTTATTTTCTTTTCGTAAAACAAGTTCTGTATTGGTTTATATATTAAAGAACTTATCCTATTTATCGCACTTTGCCTACTTATCCTACTTTATGGTTATACTCTACGTTTTTTCGGAGGTCTGCACCCGTTGTGAGGAATAGGTGTAACATCCTTAATCAAAGTAATTTCCAAACCGGCAGCTTGAATAGCTCTGATAGCTGTTTCTCTGCCTGATCCGGGTCCTTTTATGTGTACTTCAACTTTTTTCATACCTTGATCTATTGATTTTTTTGCAACCATTTCAGCTGCTGATTGAGCCGCAAACGGAGTTCCTTTTCTTGCTCCTTTGAAGCCTGATGCTCCTGCTGTTGCCCAAGCTATAGTATTACCTTGAGTATCAGTAGAAGTCACAATTGTATTGTTAAATGTTGATTGAATATGCACAACACCTTGTAATACATTCTTCTTTTCTTTTTTCTTTGTTTTTACTGGTCTTGCCATTTTTTCTTCCTTTATATTGTTATTACTTTATTTTTATTTATCGTTTGATAAGTACGTTAAGTTCATTTCGGTTATTATCTTTTGCAAAATAAGCTCTATATTGATTTATATTTTAAAGAACTTATCCTGCTTATCGCACTTTGCCACTTATCCTACTTCTTTTTAGAAACAGGTCCGGTTTTCTTACCGCGTTGAGTTCTTGCGTTAGTTTTTGTTCTTTGTCCTCTTGAAGGAAGCTTACGTTTATGACGCATTCCTCTGTATGAACCGATTTCTTGAAGACGTTTAATATTCATTGCTATTTCACGTCTCAAATCACCTTCTATATGGTAATTTGCAAGTTCGTTACGTAATAATTTAATATCTTCATCTGTTAAATCGTCTGTTCTTAAATCAGGTGAAATACCGGTTGCTGCTAAAATTTTCTTAGCTCTTGTCGGTCCTATTCCGAAAATGTAAGTTAATGCAACTTCCATTCTTTTGTTACGAGGTAAATCTACCCCTACAAGTCTTGCCATTTTATTTTCTCCTTTTCTTTGGCTTGTGTGCAACCTCGGGAAATTCTTTTTAGAGATTGACCCTGTTTGCACCGGTTGTTAGATTTTTTTTGATATGAGGCTTAAATACTTCCTCACCAACTACTGTAATCCCGCAGTTTCGGATTTGCTGCATGAGTTCGATAAGTTTGATAGGTTTGATAGGTGTGTAAAGTTCATTTCGGTTATTTATTTTTTGGAAGTTGTTATAAATGATTCCTGTAAAGAACTTATCCTACTTATCCACTTATCCTTCTTCAATTAGCCTTGTCTTTGTTTGTGCTTAGGGTTTTCGCAAATCACGGCAATTCTGCCTTTTCTTTTTATGCATTTGCATTTGTCGCACATTTTTTTCACTGATGATCTTACTTTCATTTTAATTTTCCTTTATATTTCTTGTGAGATGTATTCTACTTCAATCTGAAGGTGATTCTGCCTTTAGTTAAATCATAAGGTGTCATTTCAACTTTAACCCTGTCACCGGGCAAAATTCTAATGAAATTCTTTCTGATTTTTCCTGAAATATGCGCTAATATCTCGTGATCATTTTCAAGCTTCACACGAAACATTGCATTTGGCATGGATTCAATTATTGTGCCTTCAAGTTCTATAACGTCTTTTGCCATTGAATTTTCCTTTATTTTCATCGACTAGTGCATTGCGCACCATTAATTTATGTTATGCGCTGAAAAGTTTTTTGCAAGCAGTTTAAACGCCATCCGATTACGAAATTTTAATAAAAAAACTTATTTGTTTTTTTAAAATTACCACACTTCCAACAGGCACCTGACTAAGATAAAACTCAACACAAAAAAGGCTTTTTAATAAATTGTAAATTTTTCTTAATGTTTTTAATTAATTTATTTTTAATTAAACACGCACATCGCCCCGATACAACATACGCCGCTTAACAAATTCAAACAGATTGTTTACTTCCTTATCAATAAATCAAGCATCTGCTCACCGGTTCGCCCTCCCTTTTCCCGTAAAGTATTGATGATATTGTGTTTTACCACACCTAACTCCTCGTTTGCTTTATAATTTCTATTATCAATCATTCCCCTCCCCTAAAGAATAGGGGAGGGTGGCG
>CAMOQI010000070.1 GCA_946622835.1 uncultured Candidatus Melainabacteria bacterium | reverse complement strand
GCAGGAAAATATAATTTGCGCGTGATTCAAAATGCTAAGGAAGAATTTTTGAACAGCGATTCGCTGCAACTTGAAATGACTCCGGGTGAGGGAGTTTTAGTAGTTGTCGTCTGACAGAGAGGAGTATCTGCTGTGTTACATGATTTTAATATAAAAAAGCTGATTTCGGTTTTTGCGGTGATTGTACTTGTTTTAACCGTGTGTTTTAATAACGGTCTATTAAAATATTCCACGGCTGTCGCGGCTGATGCTTTGCCGAAAGCAACCCATACGTTTTCAAACTTCGGTTTGCTTGACGGGAATTACAGTGCCAATAATACCGATAACGCATTTTCAGGCGATATTTCGGAATTGCTTGACGGCGGAGTTTTAAAAGAGAAGATAAAAGTTGAAAAAACCGGCACGGGAAATTATTTTATTGTTTTATTTGCAGCAAGCGGAAAATCCTGGGAAGGGCTGCAAATGCAGATAACAAAAGCCAATAGATTACAGATATCATTAGGCGGAAGCGGTCTGTACGACAGTTCAAGAACGTTTTATATGCATATGGATCCAAAAGATGCGGGTCTGAATTCCTTTATTGGCGAGGAATTTGAGATTGGACTTGTGTTCAGCAAGGCTGATGTTGATAAAAACGGTTCCAATGACCTACAAATAAAGTTTTATATAAACGGCGTCCAATTTCAAAAGACAAATTCCTCATGGACGGCGTTTCAAAACGGCGTGTATACAATTCCCGGTGGATACGATAAGATCGTAAATGCTACTGGGTCGACTAACAAGTATTTGTGTATTTATCCCCAGGGCGGCAATGCTGTAATTCACTCAGAAGGAATAGCGGTTGAACAGGACGAAATTCCTGATGCAACGCACAGCTTTTCTGATTTTGGTTTGCTTAACGGGAATTACAGTATGGATAATACCGATAACGCATTTTTAGGCGATATATCTGAATTGCTTGACGGCGGAGTTTTAAAAGAGAAGATAAAAGTTGAAAAAACCGGCACGGGAAATTATTTTATTGTTTTATTTGCAGCAAGCGGAAAATCCTGGGAAGGGCTGCAAATGCAGATAACAAAAGCCAATAGATTACAGATATCATTAGGCGGAAGCGGTCTGTACGACAGTTCAAGAACGTTTTATATGCATATGGATCCAAAAGATGCGGGTCTGAATTCCTTTATTGGCGAGGAATTTGAGATTGGACTTGTGTTCAGCAAGGCTGATGTTGATAAAAACGGTTCCAATGACCTACAAATAAAGTTTTATATAAACGGCGTCCAATTTCAAAAGACAAATTCCTCATGGACGGCGTTTCAAAACGGCGTGTATACAATTCCCGGTGGATACGATAAGATCGTGAATGCTGCTGGGTCGACTAATAAGTATTTGTGTATTTATCCTCAGGGCGGCAATGCTGCAATCCAGTCCGAGATAGAACCAGCCGGACCGGAAGAAATTTCTGCGGCAATGTACAGCTTTTCGGATTTTGGTGTTGTGGGGAACTGTACAACCAATTCTGCGTATGCGTATTCCGGGGATATTTCCAAAATGCTCGACGGTGGAGTATTGAAGGAACGCATAAAAATCAACAGAGGCTCAAGCGGAAATTATTTTATGATAATGTTTGCGGAAAATGCGAAATCCTGGAGTGGCTTGCAAATGCAGGTTACAAATGTGGGAAGACTGCAAATCAGTGCGAGCGGAAATATTACGGATAATAGCAATTATACGTATTATATGCATATCAATCCGTCCGATGCAGGATTAAATTCATTCGACGGAGAAGAATTCGAGCTTGCTTTAATGTTCAGCAAGGCTGATGTTGATAAAAACGGTTCCAATGATTTACAAATAAAAATTTATATTAACGGTTATCAGTGTAAAAAAAGCGATTCTGCATGGACTGCATTTAAAGACGGCGTATACACCCTGTACGGCGGATATGACAAAATAGTAAACTCATCGGGATATGACAATAAATATTTATGCCTTTATCCGACAGGCGGTGCGGGAGAGTTCTATTCTGCCGACGAGAGAAAAATGGAGGAAGTTTCTAACGATTATAAAAAATTGACGTTAAGCGATGCGGGTATAGGCGACGGCAGCGGTAATGCTTCCGGAAGGTTTCTTGCGATTGACAATCTCGATAAAACATTGTTCAGTGCGAATCTTAAATTTTCGAAAAATTCATCAAGAATACATTACGGAATGAGCGACAGTACGGATGGAAAGTTTGTCGGAGTCGGAATACGTTTATCAGGTGATTGCCTTGTTTTGGGCAATGAGGTAAGCGACAGCGAAGGGGCGCTTTCCAGCATTGATTCGTCTTACCGTAAAATAGATCCGAAATTTGCCGGAGTGGGCGACACGTTTATCGAAAAAGACTTTTTACTTCAATTAAGTACCGAATTTGTTGATTTATACGGTAGTGGCAGTAAGGATGATATCAAATTAGGCGTTTATATTAACGGGAAACTTTATCTCAACCGCTATATCTACATAATCGGTCAGGCTTCACTTTTTGGAAAACGAATCAACATAAACGAAGGCGGCGCTGATTTCTCGTCGTATGAAAAATACTTTGAAGAATTGGCCTTAAGCGATTTCGGGATTGCAGACGGTACATATTCCAAAAACAAATATTATGAATACGATCTTTCAACGTATGATGGAACCGTATTGAACGCAGATGTTTTGTTTGCAAACAAAAATTCCTTTATAAAAATGGGCGGACGAGATTCATATATTATGCTTGTCCCGGATTCGAACAATAATCTTGAAATCAAGCATTCAAACGAAGGGAAACTCAAAACCGTAGGTGTGATCAGCAGCAAAACCGCAGGGTCTGATCTTGTGGGATCAAAACTGCGTCTGAGGGTGAAATTTGATTTTGCAGATTTAAATGCCGACAAAACAGATTTAGTTTTAGGAATTTATATTAACGGAAAATTATATAATTATGATTATTTTGTTATTAAAGATGTTGATGTCGCCTCGATCATACGCGCTGTGGCTTTCGGGGGCGGTATAACCCTGTCTTCACCAAAGTATTTGGAAACCACTTTAAGAGATTACAGTATTAAGGACGGAAGCGTCGTTAATCAAGAGGTTTACGGATACTATGACGGAGAAATGATGGATTATACTGCGGTATCGGGAATATTCAATTTTTCTTCGGAGAAAGCAGGCAGCAACGCGGTTTATTTCGGTGGAAAACGATGGACCGGTTTCCGAATTGATGTAAGCAGCAACGGAAAACTGTTTATTAAGCATCTTGACTCCAAAGGCATGCAAACTCCGGTTGCTGTTGCACAGCCTTCTGATTTTGGGTTGGATACCTTTTTGGATAAAGACTTGGAAATAAAGTTTACCGTAAAGACTGTGCAGGAAAGCAGAGAATATTATTATTGTATTTTAGGTTTTTATGTCAACGGTAAAATGCTTAATAACAAGTATATTGTTTATAAAAATGCCGAAGAGATAACCCTCTCAAGAAATTTGTTTGTATTCGCGCCAAAAGGTGGAAAAGTGACAGTAAAATCGAAGGATAGTAAAGTTCGTTTTAGTATTTGGGGATTCGATAATAACTGGACAAAAACACTCGGATTGGCATGATAAAATGAATATTACTGAAAAGAAGAATGAAATGGTTTTCAGAAAACTAAAAATATGTCTTGTTGAGGAAACTCCTGTTACGCTTTTTGCGTCAAAGGAGTTAATCAAATATCTTAAAGAAATAGATGATTCTCTTTCAATTGATTTTATGAAATCGAAAAGAGTAAACAAAGCATTTAAAAATACGATTTTTATCGGAGTTTTTGATGATATCTTAAGCAACACCGCTGAAACTTTTGTTACGGAAGAGGATGCCGTGTCCGTTGAAGTGATTGACGGAGAAGGCTATATATCCGGCTCTAATGAGCAAAGTGTTTTGATAGCGGTATATAAATTTTTGAAAAAAATCGGATGCTTTTGGTCATACCCCGGAAAGTGCGGCGAGAGAATACCAAGGAAAACATTACGGGAAATAAATGTTTCTTTTCACGAGAAAGCAAGTTATCAGCATCGCGGAGTATGTATTGAGGGAGCGGATAATTACGAAAACGTTTATGATATGATTGATTATTTGCCCAAGGTTGGAATGAATGAGTATTTCATTCAATTCAGCACGCCCACAGTTTTTTTTGATCGGTGGTATAGTCATATTAACAATGAGATGTTTCAAAAAGAAAAATTATGCCGCGAAGAAATATCCTGTTTGACCGAAAGTTTAGAAGATGAAATTAAAAAACGCGGTCTTCGTTATCATAAGGTCGGTCACGGGTGGACGTGTGAACCGTTCGGAATAGACGGTACATCTTGGAATACAATGAACGACAGCGACGTGCCTTCCAATGTACGAAAATATTTTGCAAAGGTTAACGGGAAACGCAGTTTGTACTATGGGATACCGATAAACACAAATCTTTGTTACTCAAATGTTGCCGCTCGTAATAAAATAATAAAATCGGCAGTTGATTTTTGTAAACGGAACAGGAAAGTGGACTATCTTCACATATGGCTTGCTGACGCAGCCAATAATCATTGTGAATGTAAAAAATGTGCGGAAAAGCGTCCTTCCGATTGGTATTTAACTTTACTGAATGAAATCGATGATAAATTAACAAAGTCGGGGATCAAGACCAAAATCGTATTTTTGCTTTATATGGATCTTTTATGGGAACCGTTAAAGGAAAAATTCAATAATCCCGATAGATTTGTTTTAATGTTTGCGCCCATAACGCGGAATTACGGACAAAATTATTCGGACTGCATTTCTTTTGATGGTGATATTCCGCAGTATAACCGCAATCAAATACAGCCGCCTTCATCGTTGGCTTTAAATCTTGAACATTTGCGTAGGTGGCAAGCCTGTTTTGACGGCGACAGTTTTGATTTTGATTATCATTTAATGTGGGAGCATATCGTTGATCTGGGGTATGAAAAGTGTGCCGCGCATTTATTCCGTGATATGCAAGATTTACACAAAATCGGGTTAAACGGAATGATAAGCTGTCAGGTTCAGCGATGCTTTTTTCCTGATGGGCTGCCGTTTTATATGATGGCGTCAGCATTGTGGGACAGAAATAGCGACTATGAGGTTTTGGCTGATGAGTATTTTTTGCTTACTTACGGCAAGGATGGCAAAGAGGCAAGAGAATGTTTGTCGAAAATATCCCGGCTGTTCAATTTTTACGGTGCTGACAAAAGCAATGTTTTAAATGGTAAAAACTGTGAGAATTACGACGAATTGAAAAAAACAATGGATGTCTTTAAAAGGATAATTCATCGTAATGTGGCAATCGAAAGTTCTTATGCCGACGGTTGGAAAATACTTTTAAAATATACCGAGTATTCTGAAAAGATTTTTATGTTTTTTTATTGGGCAGAAAAGGGAAACGCCCAAAGAGCAGAGGAAAGTCTTGAAAATGCGTTGGATTTTTTATGCGTCAATGAAAACGAAATACAAAAGCACTGCGACGTTTTCAACACAGTGAGATATTGGAAAAGCCGTTTTAAAAATGAATTTAGTGTGTTTTAATAACAGCTTTGCATAATTTGCAGTCCCTTCCGGATAGGTAATCACTTCACTGAATTTTGTCTCAAACAGTACAAGCAGTACGGCGATAAAAAATCATACCTTTTTATATAGTATTTCAAGTATGCTTCTTGTAATATTTATTGGTTAAATAAAATGTGTAAGGGAAGTTTTTATATGAATGTTTTAGCAATAGGTTGTCATCCCGATGATGTAGAGATAGCATGTGCCGGAACGCTTGCAAAGTGCGTTAAACGGGGCGACAAGGTTATAGTGTGCCATGTATCAAACGGCAATTTAGGGCATGTTATAATTCCGCCCGATGAATTGGCTGAAATTCGCAAAGCGGAAGCAAAAAAAGCAGGAAGCCTTGCGGGTATTGAGGTTATATGTGCCGATTTTG
>CAMOQI010000069.1 GCA_946622835.1 uncultured Candidatus Melainabacteria bacterium | reverse complement strand
GGGGGTCAAATTTGACCCGTCCAATCGTTATTAACTCGGATTGACCTTGCTTGTACTGTACAGCCTTTACAAATCATGTTATCAAGATCAATATATATTGCGCCCACCTGCCTAAGCTCCTTTAGCGCACGTTGTAAATTTTTGCGGTCTACACCCGTGCCGCGTGCTATAAACGTATCTGTCATTAATGCAGGGGCAATCCTGCCGCCGTGCCTGCCTTTGTATCCGTATGTATTCCGCCAAACAAATAATAGTAATCTAATAGCCGTAAACGTCAATTTAGCAGGCATCAGCGCGTTAAATATTGACATGGGTATTTGTGTAAACGGGGCTTTTGCGACGTTTAGTGCGATTAATGACGGGGTGTGATAATCTGATTGTACATCATACGTTATTATGTCAATGTCTTGCAGATGTTTAAGCGCACGTTTGACCGACGGCACGGACAAATTACAATCAATTGCAATTTGCTTGCGGCTAATTGGCATTGCGTTATTTGCCCCACCATGTTGTAAAACGTCCAATAATACAAATACGTCTGATTTTGTTAAGCCCGCTTGCACATTATACATCAATTGCAATAAATCGTTAGGTATGCATACATCATAAATTGATACAAATTTTTGAGTTATCATTTTTACGTCCTTTCTGCCGCAAAAATAAAAGCGGCTTATACAAATAAGCCGCTGGTGCAGAAAAAAGTGCATACTATCACAAAAAACACAATATGCCTATTGACAATTGCGTGATACTTTGGTATAATTATAATAGCGATAGAGTTTTGAGGTCAAAACCTCATGCCCGGCCCCTTTGATTGACGGCAATCAATCAAGGGGTTTTTTTCTGCCTGTTCGGCTTATTATTATTTTACAATGTCTATGTTACTTTGTCAAGTGTTTTGCACTCAACTGCAAATTTGCATTCGGGAGAGTACATATTTATCCTTAACCGATATTTTACGCGGCTCCTGCCGCCGATGAGCTGTGCAGGCTGTCGGTTGTCAGATCGTGCCGCCTTGTTTGCAAATATTATATCATATCTCGGCGCAAAAAAGCGGACAACTTTATTATATAAAAAATATCATTAATAATCAATAAAGAATTTACAATTTTAACGTTGATGTAATATCTAAAAATTACATGGTTTTAAGCAACATAAAAAATCACATTATTTTGTGCAACATTCACAAAGCAATTACATAATGCATTACACTAAATCGATGTTTCGCGAAATTTACAAACTTTAGGGCGAAGCCCTACAAAAGATCGAACCGTCTCACTTTAGCTAAGTAAAATCTTTCAACATTTTCTTTTTTTCTCCGTTTTGCTTTAGCTGAGTAAAATCAATCAAAAAGCCTGTATTTACGCGGTTTTTCGGGCTTTTTTGGCGCTAAAGGTGAGAACATCGTTCCTCAAAAGTGAGAACTCACTTGACAAATACTCACCTGAAGACAGGTTCTTAGAGAAACAACGCCAAAACCCGAGCCGGTCTTTTATGATCGGCTCGGGTTTTGGAAAAAAATTACAATATATGAAGGCTTAGAGATCTTTTGTTATGCAGGATCCATCAGCGAGTGAAAACATAGTAGCTGCCATCGCTGTCGCTCCACTCGATGAGATCACCGTTCTGCTTCAGAGTGCCGAAGTGTCCGCCGTCAGTTATAGAATTCTCGATCATGTTGTTGTTCTCGTCAAATACCTGACGGCTCGTTGCACCGTTGTCGTATGTAAGCATGGTGCTGCCTGCTTTGAAATCGCAGAAGAGACCGTAGCTCTTGTATTCTCCGAGAGAAACAGGACAGTTAACGATTACGCTGTATGCGCCGTCGAGCACATTGGACTCGGATATCTGAAGTGTTGCCTTTGAACCATTGGCATCATAGAAACTGCCGGTCACAAAGCCGCTTTCGTTTGCATAGTAGTTAGAACCTGCGGTGCCTACCTCGTCAGCCTTGGTGTTGCAGGTGGTCTCGGCATTAACTGCTGCGGGCTTATAGTTTACGAATCTTGTACCGGGGAGTATATCGCCCATATCATCGTTCCATGTGATGCCGTGATCATCGAACTTGATCGAGCCGGAACCTGCGGAATAAACGGTGTAGGGGGTCATAAGACCGCAAGAATCGTATGTGTAGCTGCCGTCGGAGTTCACAGCCGCTGTGGTCTTGCGGCAGTTGGTGTAGTTCAGATCGCCCTTTCCGCTGAACGAACCTGTGAAGTTCCAGTAGTTTGTCTCGTTGGCGCTGGAAGGCCAGCTGACCTCAACGGAATATGTGCCGTCGCTGTTGCGGGTAACTTCCATGATCCCGCGGCCTGCGCTCTGCTCATAGTAGGTGCCTGCATAAGCATCACCGTCTACCCATACGGGGTAAACGTCCTCGGTGACAACGGGCTTCTGAACTTCTGCAACAGGGGCTGCGGGAGCCTGTGCGGTCTGTGTCTCGGGTGCGGGAGCCGTTACCTGAATCACAGGAGCAACAGTCTGGTTCACGGGAGCCATAGTTTCGGCGGGCTTTGCAGCTACTGCCGGTTCGGCTGCCTTGGTGTTTTTCTTAGAATTCTTCTTGGATTTCTTGGTGTTCTTGGATTTTTTTGTATCTTTCGCCTTAGCAGTCTTTTCGGTTGTCTCTTTGGTCGTTACTTCTGCGGGCTTAGCTGCCTCTGCGGAAGTGGTAACTGCTGCTTCTATTCTTGCGGGAGCGGTATTTGCTGCCTGTTCTACTGTCTTTCCGCAGCCGGCGAGAGTTACCGCTGCGAGTGCTGCTGCCAGTGTTCCGATCATTACGCCTTTGTTCATGTTTTTCATTTTTGTTTCCTCCAAATATTGTAAATTTTTCTTTTATTTGTTTTTATCGTTGTGTTCCTTTCGATGATTCTATGATATCACACTATCGGAAGCGTTTCAATATTCAACTTTCTCCGGAAATGTAGTGAAAGCTACACTCTCTCGGGAAAAGTGTAGCTTTGTTTACGGTTCATGCGTAAATTGTCCGTGAGCTTCTCATGTCCGACAGGATCTTTTCTTATTCTTTGCAGATCTATCTATCAAAAGCACCTATGGTGCTTTATTACGCGCGCACACGCGCACGCGCGCGCGTTGATTGATAGATTGATTTAACACATGATTTAATATTATTTTTATATAATAAGGTGTCGGGGGCTTAATTCCCTACTTTGCGTTGCACAATTCCCTACTTTGCGTTGCACAATTCCCTACTTTGCGTTGCACCCCACTACTAGTTGTTGACAAAGTAGTGAAAATGTGTTATACTTATGATGTCGGGGGTTAATTACGTACTTTGCATTGCGCAATCCCTTACCAGTTGTTAACAAGGTAGTGAAAGCGCGTTATACTTATATTGATGTGTCGGGGCTTAATTACGTACTTTGCATTGCACAATTTCCTACCAATTGTTGACAAGGTAGTGAAAATGTGTTATACTTATATTGAGGTGATTATGATGTCTGAATTATATGACAAAGCAATAATAGAAAAGCGGAACATTCTGAATGAGCTGAGAAGCAACAATATGACTTTACAGGAGCTTCGCTTTTTCAGCATATACTTGTCAAAAATCAATCCTTTGGATATTTCAACAAGAGCTGTCCGTTTTCCTCTGTCGGATTTTCAGCGTATCATGGACTTTGGGCGGTTAAATATCAATCGGCTTAAAGCGTGTACCGACAGTTTGTTGACAAAAATCGTAAAAATCCCTACGGACAGCGGCGGTTATACATCATTTCAGCTTTTCAAGGAATGTACGGTCGATAAAGATGCCAACGACAATTGGTACGTTGAGATAGACGCTCATGACAGGGCGCTTCCTCTTATGTTCGATTTCAAGAATCGTTACTTCAAGTATGAACTGTGGAACGCTCTGCGCCTTAAAAGTCCGAATCAGGTGCGTATGTATGAGATACTGAAACAGTATGAGTGGATAGGCAAACGTGAGCTGACTGTTATTGAGCTTCGGGAACTGCTCGGAATAGATGCAAACGAATACACAGATCGTTGGGATAATTTCAAGAAAAAAGTCCTTGACAGCTGCCAACAGGCACTGAAAGAAAACACGGATATATGCTTTACCTATGAGCGCGGCAAGACAGGCAAAGGCGGAAAGTGGCTTTCCGTCATTTTCCATATCGAAAAGAACGCAGGATACAAAGACCCATTGTCTCTTAATAAGTTCCTCGAACAACAGACGGAAACCGAACAATCCGCACTTGATTCAATAGGCGGCAACGGTGAATTTGTCGGACAAACATCTCTGCTCGGTGCCTATGGTTCAACTCCTTTTCCTTTTGCCGGAGCCGTGGAAGATCCCAGGGAGTTGATACCGATCTACGGTTCGGAACAGCTCGCTATCCTTGCCGAGGGCTGCGAATATGAGTTTGATAAGGCACAAATGGAGCAGATATTCGCAGTCTTGCAAAGGATCGATATCCCGAAAGATTACAATACCGATGATCTGACCTGGGGCAGACAGAATTATCTGCACGAAAAGTATGCTGCACTCAATGCAGAAGCCTCCGGAAAAAAAAGAAAAGGGCAAAAGCCCATAACAGACCGGTTCAAGTATTTTCTCGGAATGCTCGAACGTGATACGTTTCAGCCTGCTTCGTACTGAACAGTGCATTATTCAATATTACAACATAACTCTTGAAGAATGGAATCATGACAAAGACCATGTACATATACTTTTCAAGGCACACCCTAACACGGAAATAAGTAAGTTCATAAATGCCTACAAGAGTGCAAGCAGCAGACTTTTGAAAAAGGAGTTTCCGCAAATAAGGCAGAAACTATGGAAAGAATGTTTTTGGAGTCAGAGCTTTTGCTTGCTGACAACAGGTGGTGCGCCGATAGAAGTGATAAAGAAATATATAGAAGGTCAAGGACAAAAAGACAGAAAAAGGAAGTGAATGATGTGGCGAACAAAGCATATAAGTTCAGAATATACCCCAATGTGGAACAGAAGGTTTTGTTTGCCAAGACCTTCGGCTGCGTTAGGATGGTGTATAATCACTGGCTTGACAGAAAAATCAAACAGTATGAGGAAGATAAGACGACTGTAACATATAATGCTTGTGCAAAAGAAATGGCTGAATTGAAGAAAATGGAAGAATACGCATTCTTGAAGGAAGTAGACAGCGTGTCATTACAGCAATCGCTTCGTCATCTTGATACAGCGTTTCAAAACTTTTTCAAACAGCCGAAAGTGGGATTCCCGAAATTTAAATCTAAAAAGCTTAACAAGAACAGCTATTCAACTGTATGCATCAATGGCAATATAGCTATATCCGATGGATATTTGAAATTGCCTAAAGCAGGACAGGTTAGATTGAAACAGCATAGGTCTATACCAAGTTGTTACAGCTTGAAATCGGTAACGATAAGTCAGACACCAAGCGGAAAGTATTATGCAAGTGTTTTGTTTGAGTATGAAAATCAAGTACAGGAAACAGAGCCACATAACTTTTTGGGATTGGATTTCTCCATGCACGAACTGTACAAGGACAGTAACGGTGACGAACCTGCTTACCCAAGATACTACAGACAAGCCGAAAAGAAGTTAAAAAGAGAGCAAAGGAAACTATCGCTCATGCAGAAAGGCTCAAAGAACCGTGATAAACAGCGTATCAAGGTTGCCAAGCTGCATGAGAAGGTCGCGAATCAGCGCAAGGACTTTCTGCACAAACAGTCAAGACAGATAACCAATGCTTATGATTGCGTGTGTATAGAAGACCTTGACATGAAAGCAATGTCACAGGCTTTGAATTTCGGTAAATTCGTTTCAGATAACGGTTGGGGAATGTTTGTATCCTTTTTGAAGTACAAACTGGAAGAACAGGGTAAAAAACTTGTAAAGGTGGACAAATTCTTTGCAAGCAGTCAGACTTGTTCTTGTTGTGGCTATGTGAACAAGGAAACTAAAAGTCTTGCTGTCAGAGCATGGGATTGTCCACAGTGCGGTGTACATCATGACAGAGATG